>JANXZX010000029.1 GCA_025355325.1 Geobacteraceae bacterium | reverse complement strand
TGTTTGATTCCTCTGTTGCTCAGTTGCTCTGTGGTTCATGAACCGCCGATTTTAGGTTTATATCGGCACCGACAAGCAGGCCTATTTGAATTTCCAGATTTGAATTTCTGAGCTTGCAGCAGCCAGATACTTTCCATCATTGCTGATCGCCACCGAAGTGACTTTATTGCTGCAGTCGAGGGACGCCACTTCACCACGTTTTTCAATGTCCCAAACTTTAACGGTCTTATCTGATGAGCCTGTCACCACGAATCTCCTGCCTGGAAAGAAATCAATATCGTTAATATCTTTCAAATGCCCTTCAAATGTGAAAATATCCCGTCCTGAGACTTGGTCGCGCAGCCGGATATACCGTTTATCCATGCGTCTTTTTCGCAAAAGGTCGATCTCAATCGTCCTTGTTGCACAGGCGAGAATTGTCTTATCCTTGTTTAAGATGGCTGACTCGATACGATCCATCGACTCTTTGAATGAGCGTGTCTCTTTTCTTGTGTTGATGTCCCAGAAGCGAATGGATAAATCTTCGCTGACCGTTACAATATTACGGGCGCCAGCATCGAAGGATACCCGTAAAATGCGCTCGTCGTGAGCGTCTATCTTGGCAGTTTGGCGCCCGCTGGCTACATCCCAGAATTTCACCTTGCCGTCGCCTCCGGCAGAGACTGCAAGTCGGCCGTCCGGGGTGATATCAACACTTTGTGTCCCTTTGCTGTGGGCATCCAAAACATGCTTAACCTTCAGATCAGGCCAGCTCCACACAATGAGATACCCCTTCTTGGTGCCGGCTACCAGAGTTGTTCCGTTGCGGGAGAAGGCCAGGGAGATAATGTCACCCTTCGGACTTTCTATGGACTTGACCTTCTCTTTGCTTTCCAGCGAGTATACTTCCAGTCGGTCCTCAAGAGCTGACAGCAGTTGTGTGCTGTCAGGAGAGAAAATTTGAGCCTTGACAAGTCTGCCGTCAGTGGAAAATGCGGAATGATAATTGGCCGTAATACTGGATAACTGTGACAGAGTTTCCGAGTCAGCGCCGACTTTGGTGAGGACGCTATCCACCGCCTTACTTATTGCCATCTGCTTTGCCGCCAGAGATGAGTCCTCCATGGGTGCCGGATTATCAGGCGTGCCCATCGGCTCACTGACCACATTGATTACCTCTTCTCCGGTCTTTGTATCGATAACCAGAAGAGAGAAGGAACTTCCCCCCTCCCACGAGCCCATCTTTTCGTGACTTGCAACGGACTGTAGAGTGGCGCGCACCAGGAACGCTGCACCGTATTCGGAACTGATTTTAGCCATGGCAGAAGCGCTCTGATTTTTGATCGCCTCCATCAGGAGACGATCCTTTTTTGCTTTATCGGCCTGTTCCTTGTTCAATACTTTGAAATTAAGCTTTTGCAGCCGCTCTTTAAGCAAACCTTCGGCATACTCGGTATAGTCCTCAGCCCCTTTTTTACTGACAACAGCCACCAGGCCGGTACCTTTACCGGCAAGTTCCACTATGCTGGATTGGCGCGCATGTGACGACGGTACGGAAATGAGCATGACTGCAACAGAGAGCAACAGGGCGATAGAGTGGATGATCATTTGCGTTTCTCCAGATTGATACGGAATGGTTCGTCACTAACCACATCGAGGGGAATCTTCTGGTTGCCTTCCAGGGCTTCAATCAGGCATGACTGGACGCCAAGGAATTCGACCTCCAACTCTGCCACACCGCGGTTGAAACTGCGGCGGTGGACAGCGGAAACGTCCGGTAAAGCGGTAATGAGGGACGACAGCGCGGTAACTTCCTGACTTTTTACGCCGGAAATAATCAATTGGTAGGTGCTGGCCTTGCTCATGCCATCGTACCAGTGTTTAACCACATTATAGACAATATCCTGGGCGTGCTGATCGAGTGTGTTGCTGATGGAGCGCACTGCGGCATCGTGCTTGCCCATGGCGCTGGTGTCCTGTTCGCTTTTTGTTTCAGTATAGACTTTGGAAAGGAGAATTTCTGCGTTTGAGGTGCGGTAGGCTTTGGCATCGAACTGGGTGGTGTAGAAGTAGTATTTGAAACCTTCGACATCCAGCGCACGACTAAACGTTGAGACGGTCTTGCCCACAATTACGATTTCCGCCCCAAAGCGTTTCCCAAGCGCAATTGCCTTGTCAGAATTCTTTGCTGCCAGCTCCACATCCCGTGTTTTTATGGCTTTGAGTTGCTCTCCGCTCAGGATAGTCATCCCTTTGTTTTTGAGCAGACCCTCCAGTTGCGGCTGCATAAATGCTGTCAGGCTCGTTTTGCCATCGATGTAATCCGAAATAACAACAAGTATTCTTGGCTTGCCTGCCCAGTCATATACCTGTTCAACTTCAATTCCGTTCATGAACAGGTCTTTGTTGAGGGCTCCCTCTTCAACCCATGCTTTGATGGTAATGATATACTCAGCGCCTTGGGTATCTTCCTTCAGAACATCCCATTTCTTTACATACCCGTCAGATTTGGTAATGATTTTGTCATTGATGAGCTGGAGGTTTTTTACCAGGGTTTCGCTCTTGAC
Organism: Geobacteraceae bacterium; assembly: GCA_025355325.1. Taxonomy (GTDB): domain Bacteria; phylum Desulfobacterota; class Desulfuromonadia; order Geobacterales; family Pseudopelobacteraceae; genus JACRCG01. The sequence goes on along the minus strand of JANXZX010000029.1, from coordinate 30,797 downwards.
CTGCACCCCGATCACCTCTCTGACGGCAGCGCAAAGCGCATCACTCAAAGCTGCTTTTTTGACATTGGAGAGTGATGTCAGTCCCGTTCCGGTGACTGTTACCGGTTCATGTGCTGCATTCGCCGGAGTAATGCCGATGAAGAATGCCAGGAGTAATAAGGCGATTATACGCATAGCGGGCACCATCCCTTGAAATTTTCAGATTTCCGTAATTTCATCTGCAACAGGTGGCACTGGTGTCGGCAGGTTACTTGACCGCAGCTGTTTTTTTATCGGAGGGCTTCTGCAGCGGCGTAAAGGTCAACCCGTCGGTCCCTTTGTTCAGTGTGACGGTGCTTTCCGGAACACTTGCTCCTTTATCCCGTTTGACAGATACGATGAATGGTTTGTCCCCTTCGGCAACGAAGTAAAACTGTTTGTTATCTATAGCCGTATTGTTCGAGAAGGCGTAGGCCATCGCTTCATATGCGCTAACTTCTTTCAATTTGCCGCTCTTTATTATGAAACGCGGGTTCAGCTTGAATTTGTCGCAGGCCGCAACAAGATATTGAAGCAGATCTTCACTATCAAAAGGATATTTTTTGCTGCCGAAGAGTCCTCCGAATACATTCATGACGCCGTCAGAGTTTTTCTCCTTGATGAATTTTACCGGACCTTCCGGCGGCAGGGTGATTTCTCCGGCGATAGCGTCAGTCTTGTACGCCAGGTGTTGTGGAGTCTCATGTTTCATGATAAATGATTTTGTCCTGAAGTAGCCATTCTGTTTTTTTCCGAAAATATTTACGATAGTGAAATCATTTTTGCACCGTACGCCCTCTTTGATTGACTCGTCGGCTTCATCGGGAGCAAATTCAGAAAGCTTTGTCTTATTAGTGACCTTGCCGGTATCCGGGTCTTCAATAGCTATCGTTTCAATCCTGTCGAGCCCTGCGGGACACAGTGCAGCGAATTCTTTTACAAATGCATCACTGATAGTTCCGCCTTTGATAAGATCGGTTTTTGGAATAACCAGAGTATAGTCATTATCGATAGCGTACACATAACTGGTTTGTGCGGATTTAATCAATGTTTCTCTTACTCCTGATTGGGCCGCAGCGGCAGGTTGTGGCATGGTAAAAGCTGCGAATAAGGACAATACAGCCAAAGAAATCATTTTCATATGTTACCCCCATGTTATGAATTTCAAACTGCTATTTTATGAATGAAAGAGTATATATGTTGCCTGCCAAATAATTGTCAAGGTGAAAACAATTTCCTGCATATTAATTATGTGTATAAAATTATGTTTACAATTAAGATGTGATTATGATACTTAACGACCCATGCTCAGCTTTATGACATGCTGGGAAATACAAAAAAACAGGGGGCAGTATGAAAAAATTTGCAGTTGCAATGGTAGCATCACTTCTGATGGCGTTGGCTCTTGGTAGCACTTGTTTCGCTGGTACCTCTAAAGGCGAAACAGCTTTTAGTATCGCCGGTTCACTTTCGTCTTCCAAGCCGGATAATTCATCTTCAACAACAAGTACGACCCTTGTGACCGGGGTAAACTATTTCTTGATGGATACAGTCTCTGTCGGTGGCCAGGTAACGTATTTCGGTCAGAAAAACGATAATTCCAATATGGGCATGACATACGTCAACCTTGATGCCAAATATCACTTCATGCCTAAAAGTGTACTTGTACCGTATGTAGGTATTATGGCTGGTATCGCGAATCTGTCTGGGGATACCAAGGGTTCCGGTTACGACTACGGCGCTATGGCAGGTGTGAATTACTTCCTTATGGAGAACGCCTCCCTCGACGCAGAATTGAATTATCGTAAAGACTCATTTAAAATTGAAGGACAGACACAAAAACAGTCCACCACTACCTTCCTTGTTGGTCTAACTTACTACTTCGGAAAATAGTCTGATTTTTAGACATAGCATTAACAAATAAAGCCCGATTCTGTCGGGCTTTATTTGTTAATGTACCTGGAGTAAGCGTTGGTTACAACCCCAGCTTGCTCCGCCAACTATACGCCTTTTTCTGACAGGCAATGACACTTTCGATGGTGATGCCCAGCTTTTCCAGAGCTTCCGCGGCCTCGTCGAGTTCCAGCAATTCCATCATCTCCACCAGACAGAGCAACGTCCCCAGATCTCCTTCCCGGCTCAGCAGGGCATCCTGTATTTCGTCCGACAAATTCAATTGCAATACAATCTGCTTTAAATCCACGTCGTAGATATCTTTCAGCATTGACAGGGTGCCGACCATGAACGCCTGATCGGGGTGCGCATGGCGCAACAACCGGGAACTTCGAGGTTCCAGGCGGGAAAGTTCCTCCATAAAAGCCGCACGGACTGCAGCCATGTCAAGGAGGGCGCCGTTTAGTCCCGTACCGCTATCGTCGGCAAAAATAGCAAGCTGCACCCAGCGGTTGAGATGGGCAAAACCGATCTGGGTGATTGCGTGGCGTACCGTGCGAATCTTTTCCCGCGTAGAAAGGGAGACGGAGTTTACCAGTAACAGGAGTTTGTAGGTAAGCGCCGGGCTCTGCTTGAAGGTTTCCTCTATTTCGTCGATTTCGGCATTATTCGACAATTGCTGCATCAGCCGTAAAAACGTACCGGACGAGTTTTCCATCCGAGATTTCTGCATCAGTGACGGCCTGGCAAAAAAGTATCCCTGGAAAAGTTCAAACCCCATCCTGCGACAGCGAAGGTATACGTGCCGGCTATCAACCTTCTCAGCAAGGAGCTTGACCGGAAAATGGCGCAGCTGTTCAATCTCCTGATACAACTCATCCAGAGGCGTGGCTATCAGGTCAAATTTGACGATATCTATAAGCCCGCTATACAGTTCTTCATATTCCGGATTGAAACGATGATCATCAAGGGCCAGAACAAAGCCCTCCTCTTTCAGCTGCCGGCACCGATCGGTTATTTCTGGAGTAATTCTAACACTTTCAAGCAGTTCCAGGCCAATCACACCCCGTGGCAACAGATCAAGGCTCTCATTCATCAGCATATCGGCATCGACATTGATGTATCCCCGATGTTCACCGAGGATTTCGCCGATACCGAAATTGGATAGTACGTTAAAGATGACACTGGACGTTGCCTGGAAGGAGTCGAGAATAACGGCCGAAGAAGTGGATTGAGGCGAGCGGAAGAGCAACTCATAGCCGACGACCTCTTCAAGTCCGTTCAGAATTGGTTGCCTGCCCATAAGATAGCTGGAATTACTCAAAAACGTTCTCCGTGGAACTCGACTGTTCGGATTGATTCTTCAAGATGCTGGCAGGTAGGTTTTTCACGCCACGGGACATATTTCCGTAGCGAAAAAACTACAGTTTATAACGGGACAATTATTAATGAAAGTAGCTCGATTGGCAAGAAGAAACACGCGGAAGAATTTTTGGGAGGGATTTAATCCTGATAGTCACCCAACAGTGCACATCACCTGCCGTCCCCGGCATTCCGAACAAACCTGTAAAAGATATCGACTTCGAAGGTTTGACTTTAACGAACCAACAATATCAATTATGATGTGGGTGCTGTAAGGTGCCGTATTAATCAGGTGTCCAGAATCCTGTCGTTATGGGGTTGAGAACATTCAAAATTATTCAGAAACCGTGTATTTTCATTTTCCAGCTTTTCCATGTCCCAACTTCACCAATCCGTTTATCTCGTACTTCAAGCTTCCAACTGCCCTTGGAGGATTCCCCCAAGTGACGTATTGACCCAAAACGCCAGTTATAGTAACGAAATACTTCAAAGGTTTGATTGTGTCTTTCAGACAAAATACTTCGGGTACCTGACGGTGATATAAGAATAACCTCAAGGTCACCCAGGCGAGGATGGTCCGGTGTATTAAAGAAGATATCGACGAACTCAACAGTTATATCATCAGGTACATTCAGTTCATGTGTAATCCCGGACACATCATTGTCAGGAATGGGTGTATCTACGATGGCTTCAAACTCAATGTTTTTTTCTTGAGCAATTGGTGCCCAGGATTCTGATAACTTGATAGCCTGAGCGGCATCAACGAGGCCGAAGCCATACGAATGGTTGATGTGTAATCCGGTGCTGTTTGTTGTCCAATCCGGATGTTGAGGGTCGTTTTGCCTGGCTGATTTTGCGAGGATATATCTGACGTCTCGCCAGGAGAGATCAGGGTTTGCCTCCAGCATCAGTGCCGCCACACCTGAAACCATCGGGGCAGCCGCTGAAGTTCCACCAAAAATTCTGGTGTAGTTCGTTTTTTCCTCTTCATTTTTGCTGGTGCTTGAGTTGTAGCCGAGTTCACCGGTCACATCCGTTGTGACAATTCCTCTCGTGCTGTCCTTGTCCTTCGATGGCGCGCAAATCACCAATGTTGCACCAGTTTCAGAGTAGCCAGCTTTTTTCCCATAGGGGTCCAAAGCGCAAACCGGAATGGTGTATTGGTTATTGACCAGACCGCTATAGTTCACATTGTCGGACGGAATACCGTTTGCGTCTATAGTCGCGCCATTCCCGGCAGAGAATATGTAGACAATGCCCTTGCCATTCCTTCCTGTACTAGTGCCTTCCTGTAATGCAGATTCAATCACACTTCGTAAGCCAAGAGGCTCCCCCCAGCTATTAAAATCTCCCCAACTGTTATTGGAAACTGATACACGATTTTTTTCTCTGACGAGAGCGTTCGCAATATTTTCTATGGAAGGTGTGCGAATAGCGTTAAAGGAGAGCAGTTTGGCGTCTGGTGCTATGCTGCGTATGCCAATACCGTTACCTGCTACAGCGGCAATAATGCCGGCCACGGCAGTACCATGATCTGCATTTGAAAAATCATACTCTTCAGGAAGATAGCTGAAATTGCCCCACTCAATATTGGCTGCCAGATCTTCATGGTTAAGGTCAATCCCGTTGTCCACGACCGCAACTATTACGCCCCTCCCGGTGTACTTCGATGGTGTCGGCAAGTTGATATGAATAATTGCCGCGTCGCTCGGATCGCCGGTCAAATACCATTGTTCTTTTGCAAGCGGGTCTTCCTGCCAGGATGATGAACTGTCACCACAGCCAGCTATTCCGAGTGTCATGCTGACAAGGCAAAACATGGCAAATAACAAATGCGGAATGTCTGTCATAACAAATAGGCGCCTCCCTCCGGTAAGGCGCCTAACTTCTGTCGGTGTCAACTTCATGATCGGCCTTATAGCGATGTGTACTACATAATTTTGTGGTTCTTTGTAAGTAGCCGCGAAATCATATAAGGCGCTCCCCATTGAAGCAGCCCACCGAGAAAAAAGGGAAACCAGACCATAAACAATTGAGCCCTGCCAGGTAAGCTGCTAATTATTGGCGGTGACATGTAGTCAATGTAGTTCAGAAACATGCCGGTTAAGTAACTTGAAGGCATTGAAAGCATAGTCATCACCATGACTACCTCGCCACCTCCTGCTTCCGGAGTCCTGCCAAATAATGACATCACCAGGATAATCATGGATACCAAGGTGTACCCAACAACAATTACCCTTAAAATATCCCATTTTCTGATGATGCTCCACATTTTGGGTTTCTTCCTGAGTATTATAAAAATTGCCACTACATAGCCAGGAACCAGGAAGTAACCAGCAACAAACATCTCTATGAGACTCCACGCTCTGGAAAAATTCCACATTTCAATATGCAGCTTGGCAACCATAAATGCCAATAAACAGGCAGAAACCAAGGTATAACCACTAACCAGCACCTTGAAGAAGTCCCATTTTGTTAAGAAGTTCCACATTTCAGACTGACTCCTGATCTATAACGAGTTGTATGACACCTCTGACGGGAATGATGATAACTGCGACGTTATGCTCGGCAACCCGATATCATCAAATTTATGTTTGGTGATCACCTTGCCCCAGGCGGAATCATAGACCCACAACTCGCCACCACCGTAGGTATTTTCCTTAGTACCTGGATGTGACAAATACAACACACGACCATCCTTTATCCTTGTCGATGCAGTCACTTCCATCCCTTCAAAATTCCTCTTTTCCGAAACCAGCTTGTTCTTCGCAATATCAAACCGTGCAAAAGAACCTAGTCCGAAGATCACAATTTCATTTTGGAAACCGGTGACATGCACAGGATCAAAATTCAGAGAAGCAATCTTGTCCCAGCTGCTTGTTGAGTTGTTGTGAACATAGATTGAGTCGGGCGTTATGTTGGTCTTTTCGGTTGAGTCGCTACGTCTTTTACCAACAATCACATAAAAATTATTGTTGTAATAGTGACCACGTACTCTAAACTCGTGAAAAGCTTGGAGGTCATTAAAATTATCGACCTTTATCTTTCTATGCCCATTTTGGGTATTGATTGCTAGTGGCGTACCGTTATAGACAATAAAATTGTCACCTTCAACCCACATTGGCAGTCCGATTGAGGTCGGAAACCGGAGCTTTCTGTCAACTTTATGACTATTCAAATTGATGGCGAGCATATCAATATAAACATGCTCCGATGAATCTGCTGAAGGTGGTTTTTCTTCTCTAAACACTTGAGACGGTGGGGACATTGACTTTGGGGCATATTCTTCTTTTGTCATTGCTCCAATACCCGGGTCAATTTCGGCTCTCTTAACCAATGCCGTATAGACGAACAATTCCTGCCCAATTGTAAGCATCAGGCCAAAGCTGTCCGGTTTGATCTCAATATTGTAAAAATCCTTCTCACCAATAAAATCTATCCCAGCATCTCCACCAGATTTTCCTCTAAAGGCATAACCTACCGCCAGTTCTTTAGTCTGGCATAAGTAGTTTACGTTGGATGCTGACGCCTGTTGATCGTATTTTAGATGAAATGACTGGAATAATTCTTCCCCCTTGGGCTTGAAATCAAACAACCACACCTGTTGGCTGTCGGTCATGGCAAACGAGTTTTCACAACTGACCGGCTTGATTCTGATCTCCGTTCTATTTACGGATTTATCACAGGCAGTAAGTGAACAGGTGGCTACTACTAACAGAATATATTTGACTATCATTTTGAAAATGAATTAAACATGGTTGTTTTTATTGAATTAGTGACTTGCGCTGGTGTTACAACAGTGTAGTATTGTAAGGGGGATTCAAGGATTTCCCAGCCGGTCAAATAATACATACCCCATACCAACTGCGAACAATAAAATTTTGTGAAGTTGTACGCATCCCAAAAGATGTAGTTGTAAGGCTTACCTAATTGTTGATTGGCATATTTAATTGCAGCTCTTCTATGACCACTATCTGTAGTTCTAGTGTCCCAATAACCCGCCCATGCCCATATCGGCGGCACCCATACGCGCGCAGTGTCCCCTTCGGAAGGATTCCAACCCAATTTCGGAGAATAACCCTTTATCTGAGTGTAGGGGCGGTCTGACCATATCTTCAAATTTGGAAACACTACCACTCCTTTTCCATAGTCTGTTGCAGTGTTTGCCTCTATTGCCCGTGGAGGGGCCAAAGTGTTAGTGGTATCAACCAGACCAACATGTCCTGCAACACCTGATAGTGTTGAACCATTAGACCATATAATGTCCCCCATACGCCAATTCCATCTATTAATCTCATCAGTACTTTTGGTAGTGGCGACTGGAGCTGGGGCAGAGGCAGGTCTGCCTTTGCCTTTCATTGTCGGCGAATAGATAAACCACTGTTCATCTCGTCCTTCGATTGTGTATGGTAATTTGTAATCAGCAGCAGTTTTTTTGACTTCAGCGCGCACCCGCTCGTCCTCAGCCATCGCTTCGGCCACGGCCTTTTTTGCATCATCAGACATCGGAGGAGGAACATAATTTTTAATCCGTTCTTCCTGCTCAGCGGCTGTTAAGCGAGGTATGTCAGGGTTTATGGGTGGTTGGGGTCGTGGCTCAGACATTGATTTAACATACTGAGCGGCCTCTCCACTTGCTACAAATTGCAAAAATTGTTTATGAAAATATTCGATGTTTCCCTTGATATCATCGCCTTGCTTTGGATCATTTCTATTCAACTGCAAGGCAAAACCATTTGCCAGCATCTTAATAGCCGGCATGAATGATTGCTTGAATTCCGCAGGCACCCCGTAATCACCAAAGTAGTTTTGGTAGAGCCAGTCCGCATTGGTATAGTTTCCCATTGTTCCTTTCCCTGCACTGTCAGAGTAGGTAACTTTTGATGGAGCGGATGTACTACCATCACCACAACCAACTAATAATACTAATGGGAACAGGACGATACATATCAGCTTTTTCATGGAAACTCCTTTTGAGTTTGTCAACTCGATATAATAAAAATCTGTGGTGCAAAATATGGGTGCTTGACTTTTTTATATGCCTTATAAAACGCTAATTCATAGCTACAATGTGCGTAGCGATAATTAACTACATTTTTCTGGATGTCAACAGATATTAAAATATAATATTTAATATTTATGAATATAGATATATGCATATTTGTGGCTTTGGCCAATGTAAAGCCTTATGATAAGTGCGTTTTAAGAATATAAAAAGCCAATACAATATGAATATAATTATCAATATTAAATAAATATATTCATATTATTTCTTTCATGGAGTCATTAGGTGGGAGCATTTCTGTTGCGGCTAAAACTGTGGTTGTGGGCGGGGCACGGGTGTAAAATCGGGGTATACTGGCTTATCAGCGGCACATCTGTGGCGGAAAGGTCGCCCAATCGTGCACATCACCTGTCGTACCCGGTATGAACGAGACCAGATTGTTCAACCGGACTTTATGGGTGCATTGTCGATCTTTTCAATGACGTCATGCTCGCTGGTGTCGTAGGTGCCACGGTAGAAATATTTTGCAGGTGCTGACGGGAACTCGAACTGGCAGTATTCGCAGAGAATGTCGAGTTGAGATTGGATGCCATTGGTGCGGGCGCTCCGCTTCGATAGAGTTACAATCCATCATCCAGTCGCGCAGATAGCAAAGATAACTGTTATTGATGCTTTTTCGGCGGTATCGGTCAGATCCTGCCAGTGTGAAGCTAAATTTGAACGTCATGTAGTCGTTGAAAACTACAGCGCACACTCTGCCTGATTGTCCATCAGCTACCTGATATCCAATACAGTTGCACTCGTTAGCAATCATCATGACATTTTGGCTGTATCATGCTCGCCCAGTACGGTACAGCGAGGGGGTACGCAATAACCTGCTTAGTTTTTTCCCATTTCATGCCGTAAGGTCGTCCTCAGGGAGAAACGCGAGTCCTTCCTGGTAGGCTTTCAGAAAGGCTTCCACCACCTGGGGATCAAACTGCGTGCCACGGCAATCCACCAATTCTTTCAAGGCACATTCATGGCTCAGGGCCGTACGGTATGGCCTGGTTGACGTCATGGCGTCAAAGGCGTCGACAACAGCGATAATTCTTCCGACAAGGGGGATTTCCTTCCCCGAGATTTTGTCGGGATAACCGCTTCCGTCGTACTTTTCATGGTGATGGCGGACGCCTCCAATCAGGGTCCGCAGCGATTTGACATGTTCGAGGATCTCTGCCCCGATCTCCGGGTGGCGCTTCATCTCGGTGAATTCATCCGGTTCGAGTCGTCCCGGCTTTTGAAGAACCTGGTCCGACACTCCGATCTTGCCGATGTCATGTAGAATGGCAGATAAGTGCAATTCATTAAGGGTTTTCTCGGGCAGGCCGAGATGGCGTGCGGTAGCTGTGGAGTATTCACAAACCCTTCTCGTATGGCCGCCCGTGTAGGTATCCCGCTTTTCAAGAGCATCGACTAATGCCATTGTGATCCCTAAAAAAGTCTCGCGCTGTTCCTGGTACAGCAGGGCATTTTCTATGGCCGTGCCAACCTGGTGAGCAAGGGTTTCCAACATCTCCAGATCTTCATCCGTAAAATTTCCCTCTTTCTTATTGATCGCTTGTAAAACTCCCAGGATCCGCTCTTTGCTGGCTACCGGGACAACGACCATATTTCGGGATTCATACCCAGTGATCCGGTCTACATTCGCGTTGAAACGAGCATCTTTACTCACATCATCGATGATCAGCGAACCGCCTTTACGCGCGACCCAACCGGCAATCCCCTGTCCCGGTTTGAGGCGAATCTCCTTGAGTTGCGCCCCCTTTTCACCCGTCGACGTTTCGAAGTACAACTCCTCCGTTTCCGGATCTACAAGTAACAGACTGGCCGCATCAGCATTGACACAATTTGTTGCTACCTCGACAGCAAGTCGCGTGATTTCGATCGGATCACGGGATGAATTGATAAGCGCCGCAATCTCCATGAGTGAGTGAAGTTTTTTCATTTCATCCGGTACGGGAGTCGATTTTGAGATGTGCATTGGATACTCCTTGTCGATGTATAGAATGTTCATCATTGTCGCCGCGCATGAAAAAGTCAATAGACAAGACGCGCTTTTACCCGATTCACAAACTTGACCAGGCGCCGCTGCAAAATACTGGATATTTATCCCAATGCATGTGCTATTCTGCACTCCTTGCGGTAATCTCAACAGAGAGAATTGTTATATGACAACCATCGCCGATGCCCTCACACCTGTACTGGCTTTGATTCTGGTCGGCTTCGTCATCCAGCGTACCGGTTTCCTCCCTCCGACATTCTGGCCTTCCGCCGAAAAACTGACCTATTTCCTGCTGATGCCGGCCACGCTGATTCATAACCTGGCCGGAAAATCGATAGGTTCCCTGCCGTGGCAGAAAATTTTGCTGACGGTAGAGGGGGCAACGCTGGCCAGCGCCGTGTTGGTGTTGCTCTGGTGGCTCATGAACCGGAATATGGGTGGCGCGGTTTTTACTTCGCTTTTCCAGGGAGGTGTGCGTTTCAATACCTTCGTGGCACTGGCGCTGGCGGAAAACCTGTACGGCAGGGACGGCCTGTTTCTGGCGGCGCTGGGCGCCGGGTTTATGATCATTCTGATCAACGTACTGTGCGTCTCCGCGTTCTCTCTGGCGGTAAAAAACGGTGCCGGAATAAGTCTGAAACGGTTGGCTGGGGATCTGCTGCGCAATCCGCTCATTATCGGGTGCGTCATCGGGGTGGGGGTGAATGCCTCAGGGCTGAAACTTCCGGTGGCCATTGACGGCATATTGGCGCTGGGGGGCAAAGCGGCGTTTCCGGTGGGACTGATGGCGGTGGGGGCCGCCTATAGGGCCGGTAACCTTATGCTGCATTGGCAGCCGCTGATGGCAAGCAGCATCGTACAATTTCTTTGCAAGCCGCTGATCGCCTGGGGGCTGGCATCATATTTCGGACTAACCGGCGTTGCCTTAAGTGTGGCGGTGCTCCTGTTCAGCGTTCCTACCGCCCCTTCGGCCTATATTCTGTCCCGGCAGATGGGAGGTGACCATGACAGCATGGCGGCAATCATCACCGTGCAAACTTGTCTCTCTTTCATCACTCTTCCTGTTACCATCTGGCTGTTGACCTAGAAACCAGCTCGATGTATCTTTATGCTTTCCGTGGAATATGGTCGGGCAGGCTCTTCGCACCCTGTCCACGCGGGTCATATTTCGTAATCAATGCGAACGGAGAATAGTATGTTTGATGAAGTGACGGTTCTTGCGGTTGACGATGATCTGATGAATCTGGAAATGCTGGGCGTGATGCTGTCCGAACTGGATTGCCGACTGCTAAAGGCCAAAAATGGGCAGCAGGCTCTGGACCTGCTGGATTCGGAACCACAGATCGATGTTGTGCTTCTGGATCTTGAAATGCCGGTCATGGATGGTTACGAAACAATCAAGCGCATCAAGCAGAGCTTCACCCTGCGCGATATTCCGGTTATTGTTGTCACTGCCGGGACCCACGAGGTGACTCGAACGCTGGCATTGGGCGCCAATGATTTCATTGCCAAGCCATATAATCCGGAGGAGTTGCGGTTAAGAGTCATGAACCATGTCCGCAGCAAGAAGCTCTCTGACCTGGCAAAAGATATGAACAGCGTCCTGGAAGCGGAGGTGGTCAAGAAGACTGCTGCTCTGCAAAAAGCGCTCGATCTTTCCAAGGAAGCGGAGTACGAGATTTCACTCCGTCTTGGTCGTGCCGCTGAATTCCGCGATCAGGAGACCGGTCTGCACACCCGCCGCATCAGTGAGTTTTCCAAACATCTCGCGCTTCTTGCCGGTATGCCCGCAGACCAGTGCGAAGTGCTTAAATTTGCTTCTCCGTTGCACGATGTCGGTAAAATCGGTATTCCGGACCGTATCCTGCTCAAGCCGGGCAAGCTGGATCAGACCGAATTCGAAATCATGAAGCTTCATACTGAAATTGGCGGAAAGATTCTGTCCGATGCGAGCCGTTATCCTCTCATCGAGGCAGGAAGCATCATCGCCAGACAACACCACGAAAAATGGGATGGGAGCGGCTATCCTGCGAAACTCAAGGGGGAAGAGATTCAGGTGTTTTCCCGAATAGTTTCCATTGTCGATGTCTTTGACGCACTCGGCTCCGACCGCCCCTACAAAAAGGCCTTCACGCTTGAAAAGATCATCAGCATCATGGACGAAAGCCGGGGCACTTTTTTTGATCCGGATCTTCTCGATGTATTTTTGGGTAATATTGAGAGTTTTATCGAAATCAGGGATGCATTAAAGGACACGCTGGAGGATCATTCGATGGTTTGTGATATAGACAGGTTAGTCTGATGTACCCGGACATCAAAGGTTTATATCATATTAAGTGGAGAGCATCTTGACGGCACACGGGGAATTCCAGGCGGAACGTGGTTCCCTCCGATGAGGTGTGTTCAACCTCCATACTCCCTTCGTACATGCGCGCAATACGTTGGGCAACGGGGAGGCCCATGCCGGTGCCCCGACTTTTTGTACTGAAAAAAGGTTCAAATATGCTGGGAAGAGCATCATTTGCAATGCCGTTGCCGTTGTCACTGACCCTGGTAATCACCCTCCCGTCTTTTTCAAATATCTCAATAACCAGTCGGCCACCGCGAGTCATGGCATCCATGGCGTTCAGAAAGAGATTCGTAAAAATCTGTTCCAGCTCAGTCGGATCGGCTGTTATGGATGGCAGCAGGGGCGTGTCGGGATACTGCCGATCAACCTGAATTCTTTTGGCTTCAATCTGGGCTGAAAAAGATTCAATTACGTTATCAATCACCTGAGTTATCTGTACACAGGGAGAAATACTCCGGGTTCGCCTGGATGCATCCAGCAATTTGCGGATAATAGTATCTATCCGGTCTACCTCTTTCAGAATTTTCTCCTGGTGTTCAAGCTGGTCGGGGTCAGTCGTCGTCTGACGCATAAGCTGGACAAACAGCGAGATAGAGTTGAGCGGGTTTCGGATCTCGTGGGCAATGCCGGCGGAAAGGTAGCCCATCGCCGCGAGTTTTTCAGAACGGACAATTTCTTCCTGGGCGACCTGAAGTGCCTCGGATTTCTCGTACACCCGTTTTTGTAGCTCCAGATTCCACTGCTCAATTTCAAAAAGCAGTTGCTCCTGCTGTTTTATAAGTGTTCTGTTATGAAGCTCAACCTCACGAATTTTCAGGACATTTTCCAGTCGCGCGACCAGCTTGTGATTGTCAAACGGCTTAAGAATATATTCTGAAGCGCCGTTTTTCATTAATTCAACGGCGACCTCTTCGCTTCCCTTGCCGGTCAACATCACGACGTACGTATCGGGAAAAGCTGTTTTTATCTTCTGAAGTGCCGACAGACCATCAATTTCCGGCATCATGTAGTCGAGTAATACCAGTTCCGGAGAAAGGCGGGATATCAGCTCAAACCCTTCAAGGGCGCAGCCGGCCGTATATGTTTGGAAACCGTTTTTTTTGAGTATCAGGGAAGTCAGTTCGAGGATGTTCCTGTCGTCATCGATTATGACGACAGAAGCCTTATTATCGTGAGATGCTGGTTTTATTTTCATAGGGAGGCAACTCGATTCATAGCGCGTACCGAATGGGCGACTAAATGGCTGGAAGTCTGACCGTCAGTACGGGACAATTGGCCGAACGGACAACCCGTTCCGCCGTGCTGCCAAAGAGGATACGATCAAGGCCGGTTCTGCCATGAGTGCCAAGAACTATGAGAGACGCATCAATTTTTACAGCTTCAGCAACGATTTCATCGCACGGGATACCTGTCACGATCTCAGTTTTATAATTTGAAAACGACCCCAGCTTTGAACTACAGAAAGTTTCCATCATCTTGACGGCACTTTCTTCTATTTCTTTTTCAAGCTGTTCAAAAGAGATGTGCGGCACGTAGAAGCCGCGTAAGTCAACCGGCTCATTGATTACATGCATGATCGTAAGTTCGGCATTGAACTGGTTTGCCAGAGTCAGGGCGTAGTCGAAAGCGCATTCAGAGTTCTCCGAAAAATCTATGGCACTCAGAATTTTTGTAAACGGTTTCATGGAATATCCTCCCGAAAAAGTGGTTGTGTTCTCAAGCAATATTAAAAATCTTGTTGATAACTTTTCTGAGGTCGTCATACTTGACCGGTTTGTTGATGTATTCAAAGGCACCGAGCGTCATCGCTTCAAGATATGATTCAACTTCACCGTAGGCTGTAATCATAATGACGTTGCTGGCTGGATGGCAGCGGTTGAGCTCGCGCAAGAACATCAGGCCGTTCATCTCCGGCATGTTGAGATCAGTAATAATCAACTCGACTTCCTTGCTCCTCAGATAATTAAGCGCCTCAAGCCCGTTTGCTGCGGACGATACGGCAAACCCGTCATGGGTAAGGATCTTGGAAAGCGCCGTGCGGGCATTTTCCTCATCATCCACTACCAGTATCCGTTTACAGTCCTGTCCCACAGAGACTCCTTACATCTGTTTAATGCGTACACAAAGTCTAACATGGAGCGTCGGACTGTCAAGGCCCGGCATTTCTTTTTTTTGTTTACGTCTATGCGAGAGAATCGTCTGGGTGATGGAAGGGTGAAGGAATTATGGTAAAACTCTGTCAGCATCGAGTTCAACATATGCGGGTTTGCCTGGTTCACCGAGTGATTTGTATGGTTTGCCGTTCAGCTCAACTTCTACTCCACCCGCATTGCTCAAGTCCAGAGTGACTTTTTTCTCTGCTTTCCACTCAATAACGTCCCCGATGGAGAGCTCATGCTGTTGTGGGCCTGAACCGTCCACGGTGGATGTGAGCGTACCGTTTTGGGTAACCTTGATTTTTAGAACAAACCCTTTGGCGGTATCTGCCTGATGTTTTACCTCCACCACTTTTTCAGGTTCCTGTTTTTTTACAGGAGAACGTACTTCCTCGGGTGGGGGGATTTGCTGTTCTGCCAGGCCGATTCGTGCCGAGCTGTGCACCAACTGGACGGCACTGTTTTGATTAATGGATGGAGAGACCACAACAGGTGGCGGTTTACGCACCAGTGCCGGGGGAGGCTGCTTGAAGAAAGTGGCGGTAATGAGAATTACTGCTAATAAGATGGCAGGAAACACCAATTTTTTGAGAGGGACCAAACGGCGCCGCGAATGGGTGGGAGCAGCCGATGTACGGGCAGGACCAGGCTTTTCACTTTGAACTCCGAAAAGCTTTTCATACATGCGTGATACATCGTCGGAGTTCAAGCCAAGGAAGGTGGCATAGATGCGAAGAAAGCCTTTAAGATACGCCTGATTGGCAAAATCGCGAATCCGATCCTCTTCCAATGCTTTCAGATGGGAGATCCCGATTTTTGTGGTTTCTGAGGCTTCTTCAAGTGTAATGCCGTGAAATTCCCGGCACCTGCGGAGAATTGACCCTGGAGAACTGCCAAGGGTATCCGGAGAGGACAGAACAGGATCTGACGCGCCGACCTTCCTCACTTGAGAAGATCCAGATATCCAAGAGCAGCCCGTCCAAGTTCGCTGTCGGGAATAAGTCGTACCGCCTCTTTGAACGAAGCCCTGGCCGCATCTACATTACCCGTCTTGAGCTGAGCCTGCCCCAGATAAAAGTGGGCTGCGCCATAATCGCGATAAATTTCAAGCGCCTTGGTATATTCGGTGATCGCCCGGTCGCTCTTGCCCATGGCAAACCAGACCCTCCCCAAAGATTGCCGCACGACAGGGTTGCGTGGGTTCAAAGTGGCGACGCCCTGTAGCACTTCAAGGGCATTGGCATGATTGCCATTTCCCAGATAGGCCAGGCCAAGATTTATGGCCGCATTTTCATTGTTGTCGTAAAAAAGATCGTCTTTGACAATCTTGAACTGCTGAATTGCATTTTCCCAGCGCTTTAGTTCAAGATACGCGACCCCAAGATCGTTACGGGCCACGGAAAAGCCCGGCTTTAACTGAATAGCTTTCAACAGATGTACTTCAGCCAGGTCAGGGCGTTTTTTCCCCATAAAAGCCAAACCGAGATTGTAAAGGACATCCGGATTATCCGGATCGAGCTTCTCGGCCTCTGACAGTTCAAACAGTGCCGAAGAATAGTTGCGCTCCCCGAGATAGGAGATTCCCATCTGGTAGTGATAGGCAGCCGGATTTGGCTTGGAAATATTCTGATTCCGACCGGAAGCACACCCGGAAACGGCAAACAGAACGAGCAGTGTTACGAAGATGTAGAAAATATTTTTCATTGAGTATATATCCCTGAGCCTGATTAACAGAAAAATAGGTGCGAAATGATCGTCCACGTCAGTCAGGATGGCTTACCCATCAAATAGAAATATCCCTGAAGTTCGTCAATGCCTTGAAGCTGCTGTAACGGGCTTGTATCTCGCTATACTGAAGGCGCTTCATGCGGTTGAGGCTGAAATCCTCAACATTGAAAGAGGCCATGACGCTGCCGAAGACGATAGCCTGGCGAAGCCCCTCTTCCGACAGATCTCCCGTATTTGCCAGATAGCCCATGAATCCGCCGGCAAAAGTATCGCCTGCACCGGTAGGATCGAAGACCTCTTCCAGCGGGTACGCCGGCGCGGCAAAAACCGAATCGGCAGTGAACATTAATACACCGTACTCACCCCGTTTAACGACAAGCCGTTTGCAGCCGAGCGCTATGATCTGCCGGGCGGCCTTAACAAGATTCGCTTCTCCGGTAAATTGTCGGGCTTCTCCTTCGTTGATAACGACAATATCAACCTTCTGAAGCACCTTTTTCAGAGCCTCCGGTTTGGAGGAAATCCAGAAGTTCATGGTGTCACACGCCACAAGCTTCGGTTTTCGTACCTGCTCCAGCACCTGCATCTGCAAATCAGGGTCGATATTTGCCAGAAAGAGATATTCAGCATCACGGTAGGATTCCGGCAGTTCCGGTTTAAAATCCATCAGGACGTTAAGTTGTGTATCAAGCGTCTGCGCTTCGTTCAGATCATAGCCATAGCGACCGCTCCAGTGGAACGTCTTGCCCGGAATGCGTTGCAGGCCGGCGGTGTCTACGTTACGGCTCTGCAGAAAGCTGACATGCTCTTCGGGGAAATCTTCACCGACAACAGCAACGAGCGACACGTCGGAAAAAAAACTCGCCGAGGTGGAAAAATAGGTGGCCGAACCACCCAGAACGTTTTCTCCCCTCCCGAAAGGGGTTTCAACAGTGTCAAACGCGACTGTACCGACAACTACAATGCCCATATATATTCTCCCGCAGTAAAATAATTGCTCAAATTACCACGCAGGTGTTTATGAGTCAAAAGGATTGTAGGTATTCAGCATAACCGAACTTGTGATGGAGCACTCCCTATTCCCCCACGACCCCTACAGCCCAGAGATAATTAACCTGGGCAACATTCAAGTCCCGGTGAGCCCTGGCCAGATTGCTCCTGGCCTGCAGCAGGTTCAACTGGGCGTCATCGACCTCAAGCCGTATTTTGACGCCGAATTCATAGCCTTTCTCCGCCATCTGAACCAGGCGTCCAGCCTGCTTGACCGTACCAGAAAGCGCTTTGACTATTTCACCAGCCTCGCGGTATGAAAATTCTGCCTGACGAACTTCCAGCGCAATCGATTCCACAAGCTTGGCTTCTTCAATCTGTTTTGTCCTCAGATCACTTCTGGCCTGGGTAACCTTTCCGCTCGTCCGCAGACCGTCAAAAAAAGGGAATGTAACAAAAAGTCCGACATTCCATGCCGCACCGTCTACTTCCAGTGACGGCCCCGGATCATTCATATTTGCCCAGTGCCAGCCGACGCCCCCTTTAAGGTCAAGCCGCGGTTTGTCCTCTGCGGCTGCGATGGTCACCAGCTCATCATAAATACCAAGGCGCAGGCGCAGATCAGACAACTCGGGGCGATGCTTACCGGCGGTCTGCACCGCTTCGTCATAGCTCGCCGGAAGTGGCCGGGTAACTGCCGGTGTCTCCAGTGATCCGGTTACATCGATCTCATCAACGCCAATCGCGAGCAGAAACCTGAGACGTTCGCGGGCCATTCGAATGCTGTTCTCGGATCGAATGACTTCCGGTTGAGCGTTCTCAACAGCGACTTCAGCCGCCAGCACATCATAATCGGTTGCGACACCGGCGTCGAACTTGCGTTTTGCTTCATCCTGATGACGCTGCCTCTGGGCGCGATTTTCCTGTGCCAGCAGGTGCAGCTCCCTGGCCAGCTGAATGTCGTAATAGGCCGCCACAACATCGCGGTAGGCCGCCTGACGATACAGCCGCAGTTGTTCATCGGCGGTTTTCAGTCCGACCTCTGCGGCGCGGATGGCGGCATTTAATTTGCCCCACGTATAGAGCGGCTGCGAAAGCGTCAAGTCAACGGCGCGAACGAACTGGCGCTGTGCGGGAAATCCGCCTACCTCCTGACTGGCATCTTTCGAGATATATGCCGAGCCGTTGAGAGACAGTTGCGGCAATGCGGCGGCGCGCTCCTCAACATATTTCCCATGGACATAGCGGGCGTATTCACGTGCCTTTTCGATATCGCGGTTCTTTTCCATCGCAATAGAGATCGCCTGGTCAAGCGTCAGCACCCGCGTTTCAGCGGCACAAATCGTCGGCAGGATACTGATAATAAAGAGTACTGCATATATTTTCATTCCAATGTTCCTTTCATCCTAATCCAGAACGGCAGTTTCGAACCACAGAGCAACGGAGCAACAGAGAAATCAAATAGTTATGTCAACCGTGGATATAACCGAAAGTGGAAGTGATATTTTTGATCTTCAACCCGAATCTTCTTTGCTCTTACTCAGTTACTCAGTTGCTCCGTGTTTCAAATGCTTTGTCCAGGTTCATACAACAATACACCGGCGCCACCCGCGCACCGAATTGATCAGCCAGATTTCATCGGCCCGTTTCAGATCGCCGGGATAGAGAATCTGTTCAATAATTTCCTCCCGTTCAAGCAACCTCTCTCGAAATACCCCCGGCAGAAGACCGCACGAAAGAGGAGGCGTAACAAATTGCCCCTCCAGCTTGACCACCAGATTATGATAACTCCCTTCTGTCAACTGGCCGCACTCGTTTAAAAAAAGCACCTCATCATAATCAGGCTGCTCTGCCCGGGCGGCATTAAACAGATCACGACAGGAGGTCTTGTGGTAACGCATACAGTTGCGGGAATCAACGGTGATTGAACTGACGGCGGCACATAAGATATCGTCGTTTTCCAAAAGCAGTTCTGAAGAAATATCAATACCGCCATCTGCCGACAGCATCAGGCGAACCTTACAAAGCCCCGGTGTTTGCGTGGCGTAACATGTCAGATCGTGCCGGACCTGCACTCTATCACAGCGAAAATTGAAGTAGCGTGCAGAAGCGGTCAGTCGGTCTATATGTTTGGCCGGCAGCGTATAAACGCCATTTTCCAACCTTAGTGATTCAATCAACGTAAAATTGTGGCCCGGCTGATTAATAAACGCTGCCTTGCTGATGCATTCGTCATATTCTGCTGCCGGTTCCGAATCCCAGGTGACCGCGCTACCGACACCCATAGTCAGTTTGTGTGTGTATGCATCAAAGAGCATGGTGCGGATAGCGACGGAGAAAAGCGCCTCACCACCGGGGGCGACACAGCCGATTGCCCCGCAATAGACACCACGCGGTGTGTTTTCAAGTTCGGAAATTATCTCCATGCTGCGCCGCTTGGGCGCTCCGGTCACCGAGCCGCACGGGAACAGGGCCTTGAAAATATCCGTCAGGCTGGTTCCGGGGCGGAGTTGCGCCGAAACAGTGGAGGTCATCTGGTGAACCGTCGGATATGTTTCCACTTCGAATAGAACGTCAACCGTCACGGAACCGGTTTCAGCCACAATGCCGAGATCGTTGCGCAGCAGATCAACAATCATCAGGTTCTCGGCCCTTTCTTTGGGACTACTCAGTAACTGGAGGGCTGTGTCACGGTCCTCCGCTGACCACCGCCCCCGACTGGCGGTTCCCTTCATCGGGCGGGTGGTAATTGTGCCGTCCTTCAGCAAAAAGAACAGTTCCGGCGAAGCGGAGAGGATTTTGTAACGGCCGGTATCAAGGTATGCGCCGAACGGAGCCTGTTGCGAGGTGCCCAGATGCCGGTACAGCTCACCCAAATCTCCCTGAAAGCCCCCTTGCATCGGAAATGTGTGATTGATCTGGTAACTGTCGCCACTGGCAATGTAGTCACGGATGCGCTCAATGTCCCCGGTATACTGTGTGATGCTTTTCAGGGGTTCAAGCGAAACATCGGTGGAAGAAAAAGGAGGCTCCGCACCGGCTTCAACGCAGTGCCGTTCTCGAAAGATGGCAAACCAGGCAAGCGGCAGGCCTTCAGCCGGCGAGACGGAAGGCAGGTCAGGATTAAGTGCGGAAGCAGCTTCATAGGCAACAAACCCGGCTGCATACATGCCATCAGCGGTTGCCCACTCTACCTGCTTCAGCACATCAAACACCTCATCGGGGTGAGCGGCAACGATTGTATTGACGTAGCCGCCGAATCGCCACGAAGAGGGGAATCGGTCTCTGTTGAAAGAGTCGAATAAAATTGTGGGAGGATTCAAAGTCATGCCGCTAAATTCTGATGACCAAACATATCCAACTGCGTCAACTCCGCACCCCGCTTAAACCCGGGTAGTAGCGCCGCAATTGCCGATGCATCCACATTGGCAAGTTCCTTCGGCTCCAACTTGTGCAACCCGCCGCCGTAAACCCGCCCCTCATCAAGAAGCTGCTGCGGTGTCATGGCGTTCAGCACCTGCCAGATTCGGCGGATTAAACCCGGATCACGCGACAGATAGCGCAAAAGCAGTGGAGTCGGATACATGGCGAGATAGACATTGGCGATGATCGCCTGAGAATTGTTCAGAATAAACCGGAATGGACGCCCGCTCTTCGCATCTCCACGCCCAAGGTAGGTACAGACGATAGGCGCAGTTGGCCGATTTTCCTGCACATACCAGAGAGAACGGTGGCTGCAAATATATCCTTCGTGAACTCTGCTGGCTTTCCCCTCCTCAAAATATGCCCACAAGGTTGGAAAACTGCATCTAATCTCATCCTCGCTCAAACGTGTGTCCAGCAAAAAAAGACGTCGCCCAACCTGCGGATTACCATCCCTGTCGGCAGAAACCTCGTCCTCGGGCAGGTAACGTGGACTCGGAAGTATTGGTCGGAACAGCTCCATTGGCAAACCACGGGCAATAATGTCCGCTTCTTTAAAAATGAAAAAACCATTGTCACCGGTGGCGATGCCACGTTTGATCCGGAAGAAGTCTGCAATCGTCGGAACCACCTTGCGGCTCCGAATTTCAGAAAGGGGGAAACGTGTCCACTTGGCCTCATGGACAAGCACTTTTGCCGGAATTTGCCTCGAAATTTTGGGGGCTGACAATGTTCCGCCAAAGCTGAACGTTACGTTGTGACCGGGAGGGGGAGGAGTATTCCGGAACCAAACAACGCTGGATGACACCAGGGCGTCGGAGAACTGTGCGTCGCTGGGATCGAAACGATGGATGTGCAGGAGTGTGACACGGCTAAGGAGATATTGCTTCACTATCTGGCCATAGTTCACATCCATGAATTCGCTCGGGATCAGCCATCCCGCAACCCCATCTTCTGCCATCCAGGCATGGGCAAGACCAATGAAATGGCAGTATAACCCGGCAAGTCCACTAAGTTTCATACCGTTAGCTTTGAAAGTTCGTAATTGCAGCCGGTCTTTGTCTCTGCCAAGCAGATGCTGATGTCGGACGTATGGCGGATTACAAATTATGAGGTTAAAACGGGAAGTCGGTTCTTCGTGTGTAAAGTCTGAGAGCTTCAGGTTTAACCCGGCATTCTGCCAGATCTCGGAAGCTGGCAGGCCGTAGTGTGGGTCTATCTCAAAACCGATGGCTTCGGCTATCCGCTGTTCCGGAAATGTGTTGAGTAGCGCTGAATAGAAGGCACCAGTGCCAATAGCCGGGTCGAGAAAATGCACCTGTTCCTCTGGGGCAAAAAGCGTGGCGGAGTATTCCAGAATATCACGGGCAAGGACTGTTGGCGTCGCGAACTGCCCAAGACGGTTCCGCTCTGCCTGCGTTTTACGGCGGTCTAGTTCGGCTTGGATGTTGAGTCGCTGTTTTTCTAATATGTCGATTGTATTTGCCATGTATCAAATACCGAAAAGTGCCAGATCGTCGATGCGATGTTCCCACACCCAGTCGATACCTTCGGCAGCCTCGTAACCGAGATAACTGCTGTCAAAGTAGCCGCACAGGAACAGGTTGAATTGTACTTTTCTGCCATAGGCGCTGCGGAGTTGTGCCATTTTCACGGCCTCTTCCTTGCGGCGCTTGTTCGTATTTGTGTAGTCACCGGCAGATTTGGCTTCAAAGAAGAGTGGTAGTTGCTTGGCCTTAGCATTTTTCGGCATGATGACGGCGTCAACCGGAATATTTACGCTCTGCACGCCATTTTCAAGTTTAACCGGTACGTTCATTCGAAAACTGAAGGTTCCGGGTGACATTGCATCAAAGCGGGTTCCGTTGCCAGCTGGAATCTGAGTGTAGCCGCGTTCCTCAAGCCAAGACTTGATTGCTGCCAGCTGCCGTTTTTCCTGAGCGTTGCGGATGATCGGGTTTGCGACCGATCCGCAGAGGCGGTCGGCAACAATAGTGGCTGCTCTGTGGATCTCTGCTTTGGCAGGAGATTTTTTCTGCTCTAGCCAGACGAAGATATCAGGATCGGCCATTTTCTCAATGATCGCCCCGATTTTGCCGAGTTCCCGGTCAACATCATCGTATGCCATCTTCACGGGCAGCTTTTTCTCATTTTCCATGCGTTTTACCATGCTGGCCGATATTCCGGCCAAACCGATCAACCGGTCAACAGCGAGCGGAGGACATGTGGACATACGGAGCGTCGGGAGAATATCCGGGTTGGTGCGGAAAATTGCTGGAGAAATGTCGGTCAAATAACGGGTAGAAACAAGAGCAGCCTCAACGTCCTTAGTCGTCCGGATACGAGTTTCGCGGAAAGCCACCGGCGCGAAGCTCATGAACCATACGTTGTACATATCGACGGATTGGGCGATATCGGCCTTCCATTGGCGGGTCTTGTTACTATTTGCCTGCATACTGCCTCCGAATCAAAGAGATCTTGATGTCTTCTACACTACTGTTTAATAGAGTGCTACTTGCAATTTCAATCAGAATGCTCCACCGCAACATGTTCCGGCATAACTTTCCCTTTCCATTTCCGTTTCAGCCAACTACCCAGGTCGTCCATCAGGGTGTACATGACCGGCACCACCAACAGTGTCAGCATGGTTGACGTCAGAAGCCCGCCAACTACGGCGCGGGCCATAGGTGCGCGTCCTTCCGCTCCGGCGCCGAGCGCCAGAAAGAGCGGCATCATGCCGAAAATCATCGCCAGCGTCGTCATGATAATCGGACGGAGACGGGTGCGACCGGCCAGAATAACCGCCGCGCGGCGTTCCATGCCATCGCGACGCTGCAGAACTTTGGCATAATCGACCAGCAGAATGGCATTTTTGGTCACCAGCCCCATCAGCATGATCAGGCCGATCAGCGACATGATGTTGACTGTGTCGCCGGTCAACTTAAGCATTCCGGCCATACCGACGATGGAGAGCGGCAGGGAGAACATGATCGCCAGCGGTTCGAAGAACGATTCAAACTGGGCGGCCAGAATCAGGTAAACAAACAGTACCGCCAGCAGCAGCGATTCCCCCATGTAGCCAAACGATTCGGCCATGTCTTCGGCCTCACCCGACAGGTTGATGGAGTAGCCGGGGGGCATGTTGATATTTTTTGAGGCCGCCTCAACGTACTTGGCGGCCGTGCCGACCGGCAGCCGGTCGAGATTGGCGCTGATGGTTACCTGGCGGGCAAGATCACGCCGGTTAATCTCGGTGGGCGAGGCGGCCACCACCGTGGTGGTAAGGCTGGATATCGGCAGAAGTTTGATGCCGCCGGCTCCGTCAGGCACTGAGACATTCAGATCCAGAACCTGGGCCGCGTTATTTCTCAAATGAGCCGGAAGGCGTACCCGCAGGTTGACCGCATCACCATCTTCATCCTCATAGGTAGAGATTGCCTCTCCCCCCACCAGACGACTGATCGCTCCGACGATATCATTGGTGGTGACTCCGGCTGACAGCGCTTTGTCCCGATCAACCCGCATGCGGTATTCGGGGATGTCATTCTCCAGCGTCATAGCAATATCGACGATGCCGCGCACTTTGTAAAGCTCCTCTTTCAAGCGCGCGCCGAGCTGTTTCAGGACGGCAAGGTCATCCCCTTTGAGGTTGACGTTGAGCGGTTTCTGCGCCCCGCCAATCTGGCCGACCTCCTCGATGGAAAAGGTGATGCCGGCGATCTTCTGCAAGCGTTCCCGCACTTCCCGCTGCAGCAGAAACTGGTTCTTGGTACGTTCCGAGCGTTCCTTGAGTTTCACGTAGAGCAGGCCATCGCGTACTGTCCCACTGTCTCCGGCCCCGATTGTGGCGTAGGTATGGTCAACCTCCGGCGCCACTTTAACCGCCGTCAGTACCGCATTCATCCGGCTTTCGGTTTCTGTTATGGAAGCATCCGGCGCGGTTTTGAAGGCGATCTGAAATTCTCCCTTATCCTCCGGTGCCATAAAAGATGACTCCAGTGTACTGAAGATATAGATCCCGGTGACAAAGGCTACGAAGGCAAGTCCCATGACGCTCTTGCGGTGATCCAGAGCCCAGGCGATGGCGCTCCTGTACTTGTCTGCAGTTTTATCAAACCAGGTATTGAACATTTCCAGATAGCGGGCAATTCCTACGCGGTGCCCCTGCAGGTGAATCGACGGGTCATGCCAGCGGGATGAAAGCATCGGATCGAGAGTGAAGGAAACGAACAGCGACACCAGCACGGCAAAGGCGACACTGATGCCGAACTGGTAAAAGAAACGACCGACGATGCCCTTCATGAACGCCACCGGAACGAACACCGCAATAATCGACATGGAGGTGGCGAACACAGCCAGGCCGATCTCCGAGGTACCGAACCGGGATGCCTCCATATGGTCTTTACCCATTTCCAGATGCCGGACGATGTTCTCGCGAACCACGATGGCGTCGTCGATCAGCATGCCGATTGCCAGTGAAAGTGCCATCAGAGTCATGACGTTGAGCGTCATGCCGAGCGCATTCATGATGATAAATGAGGAGATGACCGAAATCGGCAGCGTTACGCCGGTAATAACGGTGGAGCGCCAGGAGTTTATGAAGCAGAAAACAATCAGCACCGTCAGGATCCCGCCGATGATCAGGGTCTGCTTGACGTCAGCCAGTGATTCACGGGTCATGATCGAACCGTCGCGCACCAGGGAAAGGGTCACACCCGGTGGCAACTCTTTTTGAACCTTGGCCATAACTTTTTTGACCGTATCGACCAATTCAACCTGGTTGCCGCCTGACTGTTTGTAAATATCGAGTCCGATGGCCGGTTTGCCGTTGACCTGTGCCAGTTTGCGCTTTTCCTCAATTCCGTCGCCAACCAGTGCAACCTCGCCTAACGAAATCGGGCGGCCATTCCTCTGGGCTACGACCATCCGGCGGTACTGGTCGGCGCGATCCGGCTTTCCTTCAATCCGTAGCGGGTACTCTGCCGTCCCCTTGGTGATTCGCCCAAGCGGCGTGTTGGTGTTTTCGGAGCGAATGCCGGAGACGATGTCGTTGACTCCTAACTTGAGGGCATCCAGTCGGACCGGGTCGAGATCGACCGTTATCTCGCGCTTTTGCCCGCCGACCATATCGACCTTGCCGACTCCGGCGACACTTTCGAAGCGTTTCTTGATCTTTTTCTCCACCAGCGTCGTCAGCTCGCGCGGCGACAACGTCGTTGACTCAACAGCCAATGCGGCAATGGGCGCCGCATTAAAGTCAAGTTTCTGTATGATCGGTTCATCAATGGAGGTCGGCAGGGTACCGCGTATGGAGGAAATCTTCGCCCGTACCTCCTGGGCGGCATCGTTAACCTTTTCCTCAAGCCGGAACTCAATCACGACCGTCGAGACGCCTTCACGCGATGTGGAGAAGACATGCTTTACTCCCGCAATCTGGTTGACCGCCTCCTCAATCCGCTTGGAAAGCTCACGTTCAACCGTTTCAGGCGAAGCGCCGGTGTACGTGGTGACAATAGAGACAATCGGAAACTCGACATTGGGAAACATTTCGACCGAAAGGCGGCGATAGGAGAATATTCCGAGCACGACCAGAGCCAGAATCATGACCGTGGCAAAAATAGGGCGCTTTATGGAGGTATTGGAGAGGATCATGTTTTGTCCTTAATTGAGCTGTCTACTACGGTGCTACGGATACCTGGCCAAGCTTTGTTACTATCAACTGTTTCAGTTCCGTCATGGTAGCACAGGCATTTATCTCTGCGGCTGCGATCCACAAGTCCATCCTGTCGGCCTGCTTGAGAAACAGAGCCGGCAGATCCGTACTCGCAATTCCGTACCGGTCAAAAAGTTCGTTCCGATGCAGAAATTCAAGGCCGCAATCAAGCGATTCAATGAATTCCTTCCATTCCGCACGCATGCCGAAGGCCCCATAGGTGATTGCACAGAGATTGCAGGAATAGGTTTCCGGTGCAAAGGTTTTGTGGGCAATGTCAGTAAGGGTGTTAAAAAGGCCGCTGTCGGCGTTATAGACAAAAACAAGCGTCACGTTCATATTCTCTCCTCTCACTTTGCGGTCGCTTCCGGTTTTGCTGCAACGGCAACGGCGTCGCCATCCTTCAGATTAAAGCCGCCCCGGATCACGTACTGCTCACCCGGTTTGAGTCCCGAAGCGATCTCGATCATTTCGCCATTCACGGCACCGCTTAGAATCTCTCTTTTACGGGCCACACCGTTTTCGACTACAAACAAACTTCCTTTTTTCGCCTGAAGGTCAAACGCGTTGATCGCACTGCGCGGCACTTGCAGTACATGTGAACGGGTTCCGGTAACAATGCGCCCTTTGGCGAAAAGCCCGCCTTTCAGACGTTCAGGGACATTATGAACTTCCGCGATAACTTTTAGAGAGCGGTCTGTAGAAGATAGTTCGGGGTTGATATACATGACTTTACCGGTAAACGTGCGCCCCGGGTCGGAATCGACGGTGAATTCAAGTGGCTGGCCAACCTTGACCCGTCCGGAATCAGCTGAAGATACGGTTACTGTCAGGTTAAGCAGGCGATTGTCCACGATCCGGAAAATCGGCTTCGCCGCTGCTGCGTCGCTGGCAAGGTCGCCGACATTGACTTCACGCAGGGCAATGACTCCGTCAATCGGCGCAACCACCGCGCCTTTCGCCTGACGGGCCAAACCCTGGCGTCGCTCTTCTTCGGAAACATGAATCTGTGCCTCTGAAACACCGATTCTGGCCTTGGCGGCCTCAGCTTCGCTACGGGCATCATCAAGGCTCTGCTGGGTGGCCAGGCCGGACTCTTTCAGTTTGGCAATGCGGGCTAATTCCCGCTCTGCGCGGTTTGCGGCCACCTGTGTCTGTACCAGATTCGCTTTGGCTGACACTATGCCGGCCTCGGCCCGTTTAACCTGTGCCTCGGTTTCTGCCACATCGATGCGTGCCAGCGGCTGACCCTTCTTTACATGAACCCATTCCGATACCATGACCTGTTTGACCAATCCGGGAATCTGGGTTTTAACGTCCACGGAGAATTTTGGTTCCAGGCTGCCGGTAACTTCAACCGACTCCACTATGGAAGAGGCGGTCACGGCCTGGGTCTCCACGGCCAGTCGGGGTTTGGTCGTCTGCACCGGGCTTTTGTCCTTTCCGTTGCAGGCGGTCAAAACGGAGAAAAGTATGAACAGTGCCAGCAGATTTCTACATCGATTCATCGATCAACTCCTTCAAATGTGCTGTTGTTAGTGCGGGGTGCCACTCCGTCGAGTATCTGGTTCACGATCTGAATTATTCCCTCTCGACTGATGCGGGGGGTGGTACGGCAGATTTGCTCTTCCAGAACGATCTGGTGGCTGCCGACCAGTGACCAGCAGAGTGCATCCCGGTTACAAGGAATAATCTCACCGCCGGAAATCCCCTCCGTCAGCAGATCATTCACTGTCCCCAGTATCACGTCGAAAAATCGATTGAAATCGACGAATGGCGCACCCTGTGGCGGGCCAAAGTATATGGCATACACAAGCTTTACCACCGCACGGTTGTCCTGGACACTGTCCAGAATACCGGTGAACAGGTCGGTGATACGCTGGCGAACACTTCCGGAAGTGGCGTACATCCCGGCAATCAACTGGTCGAACTGCTGGCTGATGCCGTTTATGATTTCAAGATACAGCCCTTCCTTGTTCCCGAAATAATAGTACATCACCGGCTTGGTGACGCCTGCTGCGGCTACTATCTGGCGCACTGAGGTCGCGGCATAGCCATGTTCGACAAACAGGGTGATTGCCTCCTGCATGAGGCGCTGGCGCACGTCATCATGTGGGGCTATTGGCAATGGCTTAGTTGGCATAGATATCCTCGTTTTTAATTATACCTACCGGTAAGTAACATCGAAAGAGAGGTATGTCAAGTGCCTCTTATTGGGGGAGGTGGCTTAATGAGGTTGCTGATTTCCTAAAGGAAATGGAATGCTGAGCACCTTACTCATGACGACTTGATCATCTTCAGTCGCTTCGAGAGGGCCGGCTGGGAAATTCCGAGCAGCCTGGCCGCGGTGGTTTGATTTCCTCCGGCACGTTCCATAGCCTCCAATACAAGAAAAGCAGCGGCGTCGCTAAATGTGGGGAGATCTTCAAAACCGGAAAAGGGGTTGTGCTTTGAGGGAACCGCTCCTGCACCACTCTCCGGGCGACCTCGCTCCACAACTTTGGCAAACGGCTCCAACGTGAGTTGGCGCTCGCGCTGCTGGCTGACGGCGTCATAGACCAGGCCTTTCAGCTCGCGCACATTGCCGGGGAAGCTGTAGCCGGATAATAGGGGAACCAGCCCCTTGGGAACGGTCGGTCGTGGTTTGTCCAGAGTGCGGGACGCCTCCTCAAGTAAGTAATCCAGCAGCAGCGGAATATCGGCGCTGCGCTCCCGCAAAGGAGGAAGATGCACGTGATGGGTACGCAGGCGGAAGTAGAGGTCGCGACGGAATGTGCCGGAGGCTTCACGATCAGCGAGATTCTGGTGGGTGGCGACAATAACCCTGGCTTTAATCCGCTTGGGAAGATCGCTGCCGAGTGGGAAATATTCGCCTTCCTGTAGCAGGCGCAGCAGCTTGACCTGGGAGGCGATGGACAGGTCACCGATTTCGTCCAGGAACAGGGTGCCGTCGGCGGCCTCCTCAATCATGCCGCGCCGCGGTTGTTCTGCGCCGGTGTAGGCGCCGCGCAGATGGCCGAAGAGGGTATCGGCAAATACCGTGTCGTCCAGGCCGGCGACATTGACCGTGACCAGCTTGCCCCGGCAGCCGCTTAAGGTGTGAGCGGCACGAGCGACCAACTCCTTGCCGACGCCGCTTTCACCGGTGATCAGCAGCGGTTGCGGGCTTTTGGCGACCGCTTCCACATACGCGAACAACGAGCGCATGGCCCGGTCATTGGTGACAAGAGCATCAAAGGCTTCAGGATGGCGAATCTCGGGAGCATTGAGACGGCTGGCCATCTCGCGGTGGTCACGCTGCAATTCCTGCATCCGCACCGCCCGCAGCACTCCGCCAATCATGCGGTCCTGATCGTCTGTTTTGACGAAATAATCGAAAGCCCCTTTGCGCATGCAGCGCACGGCGGTTTCAAGCTGATTCAGGCCGCTGACCACGATGGCAACAATCTCCGGATGGCGCTCGGCAATCTGTCCCAGCAGCTCTTCTCCGGAGAGATGGGGCATGGTCAGGTCGAGCAACACCAGTCCGATAGCCCCCTGGTCGAGAATGGCCAT
This sequence comes from Geobacteraceae bacterium, assembly GCA_025355325.1. Taxonomy (GTDB): domain Bacteria; phylum Desulfobacterota; class Desulfuromonadia; order Geobacterales; family Pseudopelobacteraceae; genus JACRCG01. The sequence goes on along the minus strand of JANXZX010000029.1, from coordinate 560 downwards.
CACCTGACGGCTGTCGCTGCAGGTGGAGATGTTGCTGATTCCGGCACAGCTCTCCAAGGTCAGCGCCAGCGAACTGAGCCAGTCCGGCTCGTCATCCACCAGCAGCACGCCAAATTCGGGGTAGAGGGTTGTACTCATTGGGTCTGCTCCTTGTTATAGGCAGGCAGTGTCAACGTCACGGTCGTCTCCCTGCCGGGGATAGAATCAAACGTCAGCTTGCCGCCGTGCTCTTTAACGATCCCTGCTGAAACCGACAGACCGAGACCGGTGCCGCCGCTCTCCCGCTTGGTGGTGAAGAACGGATCGGTCAGACGGGCCAGATGTTCGGGTGCTATGCCGCTTCCCTCATCCCGGATACGAAAGGTCAGCGTAGTTCGAGCTGTGTCGCAATACGTCGCAACCTCTATGGCACCCTCCGTGCCGGATAACGCCTGACAGGCGTTCAGGATCAGATTGACCAGCACCTGTTCGATGCGTTGGGCATTGCCGCAAAACTGCGGGAGGTGCTCGCCGTAGGAGACGCTGAAGCGGCTGGTCGCTTTGTGTATGGAGGGTTCGAC
>JANXZX010000023.1 GCA_025355325.1 Geobacteraceae bacterium | reverse complement strand
CGCCGAAGGGTTCTTTCGTCAGTGCAAAAAACTGTCGATAACTCGTATCCATCACGCGTCCTCCCATAGCTGTCCGCTGACTCCGGAGGTTTCGTTATGGATTGAAACCTGGCTGCTCGCAGAGGCGCTTTTACCCACGAGTTCTATCTGGCCGTTTTTGTCGCGCTTAACACGGCTGTTGACGTGCAGATCTACCTGTCTGAGTGTCCCATACGAGGTAGTGCCGCAGCGGATCTCCACCTGTTCCGGACTCTCCTCAAAGTAGAGCAGTTCCACACGTTTGCCGATTAGTTCCACCGGAGCCTCGTACAAGCGGCAATCAACTACCACTGTGCGATCCTTGTTGACCCGGCGCCGCACCGTTTTACGGAAGTACTCTTGTAAGTTGTCAGGGGCCGTTCGCAGGCACTCCATTTTGCTGGTAAAACGCTTAAAAGGACTTTGCTTGGTGGCGCCGTGTTCCCGGTTATGGTATTCGACAAGCCAGAGGTCGAAGGCTCTGTTTATATCTTCCAAGGTGGTACCGGTAAATGTTGGGAGAAACTGAGTGCGTACGGTTTTGAAGAACCGTTCGATCTTCCCCTTCCCCTGGGGCTGATACGGCTTTGCATGTATCAGTGCGACACCCAATGCGGCGGTAGTATATTCAAGCTGGCGGGAGCGGAATGCCGAGCCGTTATCGACATAGAGCTTTCTGGGAAGACCCCGCTTGGAGACGGCGGCAGCAAAGGCATTCATGAAGGGGATTACTGCCTCGGAGAGGTAAAACTGCCCGTGCGGTATCAAGCGGGAATGGTCATCGATAAAGGCGATCAGGTAGCATTTGCGCTGCTTATCGCCAGAGGTAACATGTGGACCGTGCATGACATCGCTTTGCCACATATCATTGGGCAATTCCACCTCGAACTTACGCCGGTCGGTTGGAGTTCCCAGCTCTTTTGACATCAGATTGTTGCTATGGAGAAAACGGTAAACAGTACTGAGGTTCAGGACTGTGCCGGCTGTCACCAAATCTCTCTGATGCATGAGCTTGATCAGCGCCACAACCGTCAGCTTTGGCATCTGACGTCTGAGATCGGCTAACGCCAGGCAGGTATCTTCATCCAACACCCGTACCTGACCACTGTCATTTCTGCCCCTCGGGTACAGGGATTCGAGCTTATTGTTACTTTCCGAGTAGGTCCGTACCCAACGCAAAAGTGTGCTTCGACTGATACGACTCCTACCGGAAAAGGGGATAAACCAACGGTGGGCACATTTCTCCGCCAAGAGCAGTTCTTGCTCTCCATGATCCAGACGACGGCCACCAACAAACTCGTTAATGATGCCGTATCGGAATACCGCCACCTGCTTCTTCTCGTCTTCGGTCATAAAATGACTCCTTTGCTGATAATTGGTGATGATGACCGACCATATATCAGGGGAAAGGGGAAAACAGCGGCAGAGGTCACTGGGGTGGTTATGGGGTGATCGCTATTGCGGGATTACATGGACCGGCTTACCGGGATAATACGCATCGCAATCAAAGGGTCAAAGGCGGTTATCAACCCTTTGTTCCAAGTCTCTGTCAAGTGGGCAATGGCTTGGCGAGCCAAGTTCGCCATCCAATGGCGCATGCGGGATGGAGGTAGGGTAGAAGGTTGCCAGCGGCCTGTTGTTATGCGGAGAGCAAGCAAAGCACGGATGGTTTCTTTGCAGCAACGGATTCGGCTGAAATGGGTATCGGGGCGGGAGGTCATAACACAACGACACAGGGGGCATCGGTAGCACTTCATGTACAGGCAGAAAACAAAACCATCAAAAAAACGAGGGACGAAACCATGCCCCCAAACCTTGTAATGGTGGCATTTCAAACAGGCTACGGGGCGAACCCACTGGAAATCCTTACCTTGCTCAAAAATATCCTTGAGTTGAACGGCAACAAAATCTATCATTGGACCTCGTTTGTAGTATGGGGAGTCACCCCAAGATGCAAAAGGGCGGTGAGTTCGCGAAAACTCACCGCCCATATTAATTTAAAAAACCTCCTACCAACCGAGTCCAGATAATCTGACAACCAGCAGAAATATTGTCAATCAATTAAAAAATCAAACCTCCATCATGGCTAAATAATTCAACTGTCAAGACCAGGCTTGTGTAACATATGAATCAGGTACTCTATTGACAATGAGACGCGTTTGCGCGATTGTTCGCTCAGACAAGCAGAATTTAGTCGAGCAGGGCCCTGGCAACAGGTTCTGAAATTCCGGATTTCCCCCGAGGGGCGAACGTGACCGCATTAATAAAAACCTGCAGGTGGGTTGCAATCCTGGCAGCACTCTTTTTTCTTGCCGGCTGTGCAGCAACCTCGACTTTTTCCGCCTATCCCCAACAAATCCGACCTCTGATCACCGCCATGTCAAATCGCGCCCCGATCGATTTATCGCAGCTCCTCCTGAGCGAGTCTAAGAGTAACGATCTGATACTCTATAACTTGGAGCGTGGGAGAATAGCGCAGGTTGTCGGCAACAGAGATGCCA
>JANXZX010000012.1 GCA_025355325.1 Geobacteraceae bacterium | reverse complement strand
CATGCAATTCGCCTTGCATGTGAGATGAACGAACTGCTTCGCACCGGGCACATCACCTACCCTCGACCAGAGGCTCCGCTACTGCTGGACATCCGGCAGGGCAAGCTGACCAACGGCGAGGTGGCTGTCCTGATCGAGCAGGCTATTGAGGAGGGTGACCGTCTGTTTGAGGGCACCGGCCTGCCTGCCGGGGTCGATGAGGCGTGGCTAGACGATTGGACCGTAAGGACTCAAGCCAACTATGCCACTCGTCAGTGGCTGGATGAACCGGTGACTTAGTTACATGACCCTCCCTCTCAAGACTCTCGCCAAGCATCATTTCGTTTCAAAGCGACTCGCTGGGGCTATGGCTCAAACCCCCAGAAGAGCTTGGCTGATGTACTATGCATACGGAGTTAAAAGCGTTAGGGCTCAGGCCGAACAGGTTGTTGAGATTGAAGGTAGCTTGTTTCTCTACAACACTAAAATCCAGAGCCTCGGTAATCTTCAGAGTGTGGGTGGGTATTTGAATATCTACGGTACTCCAATCCAAAATCTTGGCAACCTTCAGAGTGTGGGCGGGAGTTTGGATCTCCGATTCACTCAAGTCAAAGACCTAGGTAATCTCCAGAGTGTGGGTGTGGATTTGTATCTAAGCAACACTTCAATCAAAAACCTTGACAATGTCAAAGTCAAGGGTGAGGTGCTGAGATGACTCTCCCTCTCAAAACTCTCGCTAAGCATCATTTGGAGCGTTGGTGGGGATTCATGGCTCAACACCACTCCAACTCGGACACTGATGGGCATAGAGTCAAGCGGACTAGCAAGGATTCATACATGAATGATCGTTTTATTGAACTACGCCTCGACAAACTGATTCGTCAGATTCTACACGACCACCTCGGGCAGCCGATAACACGGAACCTGATGGATCAGATTGAAGTCGAAGTCTTTACCAAGTGTGGATGGGCCGTTCCCGTCACCCTTGACACAAACGAAGAAGAGGACGAGTACATCGCCGAGCCCTGCATCTGTTGGGTAACTCCAAATGGCAGTAAGAATTATATTCATTTTCAGGAACTTTTATGAATCCACTCGAACTCGTTCTTCTCAACGCAGCCCTCAACCCACCCCCATCCCAGCGGCCCCCGAAGGCCCGCCTGAGTAGCTTGATCTGGATTGTGGTAGCTGGTCTAGTAGTTGTCGGACTTGTCGTCGCCATTCACAACGCTAAACCCTCCAAGAAGCCCCTTGGGTCGGTCAAGGTACAATGAGACGCTTACTTTTCGTACTCCTCGCCTCATGCCTATCGTCCGCTCAGCCCAAGATGATCGGTGATAGCCTCATGGTGCAGATGCAGTCCACCTTGTCCCAGGTTGGGACTGTGCGGGCGTACACCGGCAGCGGTCTGATCAACCTCAAGACTCACAACTGGCTCCGTGACGAGACCTGTATCGACCCGAACGTCTTAAACGTGGTGGTCCTCGGCACCAACGACGCCCAAGCGGTGAAGCTGGACGGTGTATGGTATGGGATCGATACACCCAAATGGGCACTGGCCTACGAGGGCAGGGTGACCTTGGTTATGGCCCGAGCGCCACGGCGGCTTCTATGGGTCATTCCGCCCCGTGTAGGGGCCAAACGGTTAGATCAGAGGCTCGATCTAGTGCGAGGCGTCATTCTCAAGGCCGCCTTGATTTCGGGGGTTGAGGTGTTGGACGCTCGGAAGACCCTGGGCGAGGAGAAACAGTTTGACCCCAGGATGCACACCCCAGATCGAATCCACCTGAGCCGTGTGGGGATTCTCTGTCTATCCGAAGCCATCGAGGACTGGTTGACCCAGTATTAAAGAGACATGCTGACCACAGAAGACTACAACTGCCTCGAATCCTTCTATGGGGTTAGACAATGACGCTCTACACTCGGGACGCATGGTGGCACGACCTCAACAAGCTCAGAGAGAAGACCGACGCCCTCTATGTGAAGCTCGGGCGAGACATCTGGCAGACCACCGCCGAAAAAATGATCGAGCTTCGCGGCTGGTCGGTGAAGGAGTCGGCCCTCATCCCGATCCTCCAGGAGCTTCAGGTCTACTACGTTCCGAAGCGAATGATCCCCGGCCCCATGTTTGTGTTTCCTGAATATGATGCAGCGGGTCGCGTCACCAGGGCTCAAACCAAGCCGCTCCACACCCTGTTCGGCGAGACCAAGTACTACACGCTCGGAGTCAAGAAGGAACTCTTTCTTGGCCCCGTCTGGCTGGGCAATACGGATGCTACGTTAGCCAAAATTCTGGAGATGGGGTTCGTCATCCTAGTCGAGGGGCCGTTCGACCTCATAGCGGCTAGAATCGTAGCTCCTGACCTCCCAATCATGTCCTCCCTGACCAAGAGCATCGGGGACCAGCACGAAGCGTACCTGAAGATCCTCGGCATCAAGCGGTTATGTCTCCTGTTTGATAATGAGGTGTCTGAGGCGGGTGAAACTTCCATGAAAATACTCAGGCATGTACTGGGAAAACGAGGACTTAAGGTTGAAATTATGCCACCCTGCCCTGGTGGCGATCCAGCCTACGCCTTGAAATCTCCTCGTACCAAAAAGGCTCTGCACGAAGTATTATATCATTGTGTAGATGAATAACGCACTTCACCGCCCAAGGAGGCACATCATGAACAAAGTACTCAAGGCAATCCTGTCCGTCGGAGGTGTTGGTCTCATCGCCATCATCTTCTTCCTACTCGACTGGGGCTTCTTCTACGGGATCGGTGTCGGCCTCGTCCTATGGCTCATCAGCACCGTCCTCACCAAGCTGGGGAAATAAATGTTTGCAAAAGAGACCTGGACCCTGCTGAAACTGAAACAGGAAGAAGGAGAGCCTTTTCCCTTCGAAGCCTTCAAGGCCGCCTTCGAAGGACTCGGCACGAAACACATCCCATTGGTGGCGATCAGTCAGGCCATCCACGAGCAGACTCAGACGGTCGGTATCGCTCCGTTCAGCACACCTCGGCTCGGTGATGAAGAGGACATCGAGTTCTACTTCAACAAGGCTGAGAAGGAGTTCAAGGTCGAAGACCTTGGCTCGTTCCTGGTCAACTACAACGACCTGTTCGAGTGGGAGATGAACGACGCCAAGACCGAACTGGTTAAGGGCACCCTGAGTGTCCCGCTCGCCCCGTTCTGGAAGAGCAATCTTGACGAATGGAAGTTTACCGAAGGCGTCTATGGGATGTGGTTCATGGACTTCGAGTACATCGACGCCCTCGATTCTGCATCGAAGAAGGAGCAGCTGGCCTATGGGTATGGTGCCCCGTTCAAGCTTCAGTCCGGCGAGATCAAGAAACAGATCCAGGACCAGATCGTCGATGCCAACACCTTCACCCGGAAGCACTACCAGATCGTCCTGGACTTCAACCTGGGTTACATCTGGGTCAACACTGGCTCTAAGCCGACCATCATGTCAGCCTGTGCTCTGTTTGACGAACTCGGTCTCAAGGTCGATACACCGACCGACCTACTCGGCGATACCAACGCCGACGCGATCAGTAGTGTGCTCAACGGTCTGTATGAGTCGAGCACCATCAATGAGGCGATGGTCCGCCGCCTTAACGAGATGAAGCTGCACGGCCCTAAGGGCATCGAGCCCGACCCCGATGCGGTACAGGAGAAGATTCTGAAGGCGTTCTGCGCGTTCAGCGAGGCACAGGGCTTCCATCTCGGAATGTCCACGCCGCTCGCCCTCTACCTGTCCCCCGGATTCGTCACCACCACTGGTGCGAAGACCAGCTTTGAAGTGACCGAACTGTTCGGCACCCACGAAGAAGCCACCATCGCTGAAGCGGGGTTGACGTTCTGCTACCTGATCGATAAGGTGTCGAAGACCGGCGAAGCTCACCGCATTCTCGATAAGCAGTTCAGCATCACCGCTACATCGAACTTCTTCTTCACCGGTGAAACCTCCCCTCCCGGTCTGATCATCAAGGGTCTCAACATTGAGAACTTCAAGCACATCACCAAGGTACACACCACGGCGACCGGGAACGCTCCGACCATCGCAGAGTTCTGGCAGATGTACTACGATGCAATGAAGGTTTCGGTCTTCACCTACTTCTCCATCCTTAAGGATCTGGTAGAGCAGGCGTAATCCAGTACCATATAAGAGAGGAGAGGGATTGAGCTTCTGGGCACCAACGTCATTGAATCAGATCATCGGCAACGCCGGTCCGCTTGAGCTTCTCCGCGCCATCATCGGAAATCGTGACCGTGCCCCTCAGGCATACTGCTTCGAGGGACCACACGGCGTTGGCAAGAACGTGGTGGCTAAGCTGTTTCTACAGCAGATGCTCCCAGAGGCTAAGGTGGCCCTCATCACACCAGACCACTTCGCTCAGACCCTCAACCAGGAGGACGTGGCGGAGTACCCCTGCATGATCTGGGACCACGCTCACCGCATTACGAAGGAGCAGGCCGACACCCTCGCCGCCCTGATGGATCGTGCGAGCCTCAAGACCGTCTTCATTTTCATCAGCGCAGAGTATGACCGCATCCCACAAGGGATCCGAGCCAGGGCTCTACGTATCCCACTTACCAAACCGAGCCAGTCGGACCTGACTGGCCTGCTTGGCTCTATCTGTGCAGGCGAACGCCTGAACTTTGAACTCGATGCATTGAACCTGATCGCCACCCGAACGCACGGTGTCCCCTCAAGAGCCATTCAGGCCCTTCACGCCGTCTCCCTACTCGGAGACATCACCGCCGCTACAGTCGCCAAACTTCAGGTGAGTATCGAGGAGCAGGCCACTCAACTTCTCACTCGCATCGCCCTCGGCTTGTCACCAATGGAGATGGTCGCTGAGGTGAAAGACCTTCACCCCACCGAGGAGTTCATCGACGCGATGTTTTCCGCGTACTCGACTCAGTACTACGATAGTGCCAAATCTACAAACGCTATAGCAGAGAATCTGAGTAACTATAAGAGAGTAGGAGAGATTTTCATTAAGTGGAAATCTGTAACCTCCCCACCTCCAGCCTCTTTGTTCATTATGGTCAAGGAGCTTTTGGAATCAAATCGAGTTGTCGAGACGCTCGCCACCTCTGCTGCTATCACCCCGGTTATTCAACGTACCCGGCCGATCACGCAAGCCGAGATGGACAAGTTCTTAGAGGAAGCGAGCCAAACAGGTGATTCTACGATTCGGTGATACAAAAAAACTCAAGGGCCATCAGTGGCACATACTTGAGGTGCGTTCTGAGCGCACAGTCGAAAACGTGATTCGTCGCGTTGGCAAAACCATGCCCGCCATCTTCAAGGACGGCGGGGTCTGTGAAGTATTTGTTCCGATCGACCAGCGAGACCTTAACCTATTCAGCCTCAAAACTGGCAGCTATGTGTTCCTTCGCTCCGACAAGAAGAGAGAACTTCAAAAGTTCAAGGGCGTTACCGGTGTGGTCGGCATCCTCTGCGAAGGTGACCAGCAGAGGATTGATAAGGCTCTACTGGTCGATGACGACTACGTGCAAGCATTGATGAAGGAGACGGAGCAGCAGTTCCTCCGCAGCCCCGAATCCATAGCGATCGGAAGTTTTGTTCGTATCCTCGATGGGCTAGATAAGGGCTTCTGTGGTCATGTCACCAGTCTGGACCGCAACTTCGCCCTTGTTCGGGTCGAACTAAAGACCCGACAGATGTTCATCGAAACCCCGCTCCGTAACCTGAAGGATCTGTCCCACGTCCCAGAGCATTCAAGGGTCTTCTACTACTCCGAACTGGTTGATGAATACGTCCGAGAGTACGACGAGGAAGCAATCCTGATGCTCGGGAAAGACTTGGCGTTTCACCAGGAGCCCGTCGAGCCGTCCGCATGGGACGAGCAGGACGAGAAAAAGGTCAAATACGGTCGCCAAAAGACCGTGACGGCGATGACTAAGAAGCTGATTCTTGAAGGAGTTAGAGATCCCAAGGTCATTATTAAGGAGACTCTCCGGGCCATTGAAGCTGGGGATATTAAGAAGCCAAAGTCTGCGTTTATCTTCTATTCAATCCTCAAACAGGCGATTATGGAGACCCTGTTTAAGGAGGACGAGCGTGT
>JANXZX010000009.1 GCA_025355325.1 Geobacteraceae bacterium | reverse complement strand
CAGTAAAGTAATAACCGCCACTATATTCTGAATAGAATGATCTTGAACCGATATCGATTTTCTGTGAGAAAAAGTTATTGTAAAAACTCCATCGACTGGTAAGGGTACTCCATTGCTGCCCGGAATTTGAATATGGTGTAGCGACCAAAACGGATGGTTCAAAAAGTTTGCGTAATCGAAGTTCGTATCCCTCAATAGAGACAAGATACGGCACATCATCTGCCAGCACGAGTATTCCGTTATGATTTGCAGTTCCTGAGTCTGCAAGAGTCCACCCGCTTGCCCAGGGTTGCGTGTGATCATGCAGGTAATGCGCGTAGTTGCCATTATTGGAGAGAGCGACCCTGACATCCCCATTTTTGTGAATGGCAAAAGAGTAACCGCCTCCCAGATCTTTTGCCTCAAAAGCAGTAGGCTTGTTGGCGTTCCCACGCAGCATTTTATTGCCCATCAAAACATAGGGGAGGTTGTCAGGGCCAACGGCCAGGTCTATCGATCCCGAGAAACTAATGGCATTTGTTTTAGGCCAAATGCTGATTTTATTCCAAACTCCTCCAACGCGGTTGGCATAGGTAAGAGTTGTGTAACTCCCTTTTCCCTTAGCCGCTGCTTCGGTAAGTTCATATAGTACGTGGGGAATCCCGTTGGCATCAATAGCCAATGCACAAATTTTGACATTTGATGAATTAACACTGTCGATCAGCTCGCTCCCTTCCCACGAATTATCTGCCTTGGGGCTATCAGCTGTGTTGAATTTCTGGTATGACGGGTGGCCGGCCCAATCATAGGTGACCATGTGAATCACGTTGTTGGCATCAACAGCCGGTGCGATGGTGCTGTAGGTGAAATATTGGTCGTGAGTGCTAACCTGTGTCCAGTTATAGTCATCAACGGTGCTATGAACAGTCACCCAACCATCAGATGGTCCCGTATGCACCCCATTGCCACTAAAATAATAAGCGCGGCCAGATGAGGTTCTAATAATCTGTTTAGCACCATAAAGACCTTGATTGATACTGCTCCGGTATACCGCTGTAACACCATCCGCCCCCAACACCGGCACCACTAACATGGATAAAACCACTACCGTTGCCAACAAAACACGCCATAATTTCCAATACATAACCATATCTCTCTCCCGTAATACAATATTCTGAGTCACTAATACTGAAACAGTTTTCGCATTAGCGGGAGAACACTAAAACTAAATACAATTAATTGTCAAATACAAATAATAAAGCATATTAGTTATATATATCAAATAGTATATCTGCGTTGGGCACGGATTGTTGCATTTTGAAGGGATTTTAAAGTGGTGGTGACGGAATTATTGGTGAGGTGTCTTTTTGATGAGATTAAACAATATCCGATTTTAACAGAATTTCTCAAACAAATTGCAATATCATCACACTTTTAGTATAGTCACCCGCTACAATTTTTATCTTAATTTTGCTACAAGGAACCTTTTGATGAAAACAATTCTTTCCGGCAACGAAGCCATTGCCCGTGGCGCGTTTGAAGCTGGTTGCCTGGTCGCTTGTGCCTATCCCGGTACCCCTTCAACTGAAATTCTCGAAAACACGATTAACTATAAAGAAATCGACTCCTCCTGGGCTCCCAATGAAAAGGTAGCGTTGGAAGTTGCCATAGGCGCTTCATTTGGCGGCGGGCGGGCTCTTTGCACGATGAAGCATGTTGGTGTCAATGTTGCTGCTGACCCGCTTTTCACCCTTTCCTATACCGGTGTGCGGGGCGGTCTGGTTCTTGTTGCCGCCGATGACCCGGAAATGCACTCATCCCAGAATGAACAGGATAGCCGCAACTACGCACGCTTTGCCAAAGTACCGATGCTGGAGCCGTCCGATTCGCAGGAGTGCAAGGAATTCACCCGGATGGCGTTTGAGCTGTCTGAACAGTATGACACGCCGTTCATGCTGAGGAGCAGCACCCGTATTTCACACGGTAAATCGGTTGTTGAACTTGGTGAGAGAGTGACCGATCTGCCGCAACCGAAACTGGAAAAAAATCCGGCCAAGCTGGTCATGCTCCCGGGTAACGCACGGGTTCGCCATCCGCTGGTAGAACAGAATCTGGTCAACCTCTCCAAAGCCGCTGTGACGATGCCGTTTAATCGTCTGGAACTGCGCGACAAATCAATCGGCATCATAACAGCCGGTATCTGCTATCAATATGTTCGGGAAGTACTGCCGAATGCTTCAACCCTAAAACTCGGCATGGTGCATCCGCTGCCCCATGATCTGATTCGTGAATTTGCCGCTCAGGTGGACAAGCTGTATATCGTGGAGGAGCTTGATCCGTTTATCGAAGATCAGGTCAAAGCGATGGGAATTGCCGCCACCGGTAAGGAAATTATCTCGTTGTGCGGCGAACTGACACCAGGACGTCTCCGCACCGCTTTTGGTTTGCCGCAACCGGCAGCAGTCCCGGCTGAAAAGCTGCCAGGCCGTCCGCCAAATATGTGCCCCGGCTGTCCGCATCGCGGCGTGTTTTTTGCCCTTAATCAGCTGAAAGCCTATGTGACCGGCGATATCGGCTGTTATACTCTCGGTTTTATGCCGCCGCTTTCGGCAATGGACACCTGTGTCTGCATGGGCGC
>JANXZX010000115.1 GCA_025355325.1 Geobacteraceae bacterium | reverse complement strand
GGCAATCTAGTTGCGGATCTTTGCTATGTTCTGGCTGATCCGCGCATCCGGCACGGGGAGGGGTAGAGTGATTGATTTCAAACATACATATTTCGCCTCGATATTCTGGCCCCGTATTCGTCGCAATCGTCTGGCCATGTTTGGCGGATCCATCGTACTGGCGCTTTTTATGGTCTCCCTGCTGGCTCCGTTGATTGCGCCGTATGATCCAAGTACAATTAATTCCTGGCAGGTACTTGCTCCGCCTTCGTGGCAGCATTGGTTCGGCACTGATGAGCTCGGCAGAGATGTCCTCAGTCGGGTACTATTCGGTGCGCGTGTTTCACTGAAAGTAGGGTTTGTCGCGGTGGGAATCGCGGTATCGATAGGAACGGTTATAGGATTGGTGTCAGGGTATTACAGCGGCCTCGTTGATGCCACATTGATGAGGTTCGTGGACATAATGCTTTGTTTTCCGGCATTTTTTCTGATACTGGCGATCATTACATTTCTGGAGCCATCGATATGGTACATCATGATGGTGATCGGTCTGACCGGCTGGATGGGTGTTGCCCGTCTGGTGCGGGCTGAAACGCTCTCAATCCGGGAAATGGATTATATTCTGGCGGCTCGCTGTATCGGCTGCTCAAATACCCGCATAATTTTCCGCCATATTTTTCCAAACGCAGTTTCACCGGTGCTGGTTTCCGCAACTCTTGGCATTGCCGGCGCTATACTGACCGAATCAGCGTTGTCGTTTCTCGGAATCGGCGTACAGCCGCCGACGCCAAGTTGGGGGAATATACTTACATCGGGCAAGGATTACATTGAATTTGCCTGGTGGTTGTCTCTTTTTCCAGGTTTGTCCATATTAGTGACGGTGCTGGCCTACAATCTGTTGGGCGAGGGAATTCGTGACGCGCTAGACCCTCGTGTGAAGCGCTGAACCCGACACTCTCCTTAGATCATACCGCTTATTTAGTGCATCTTCCCTCATCCGTCGTTCCGTATCTACGTATCTCCTATCTCTCTACATCTTCCGGTTTGGTCTTTGCATTAAGCCTCCCCTCCCTTGACGGGAGGGGATTGAGGGGTGGGTGAAGCTGCCGTCAGTATAAAAAGTGGCAAATTCCCCCACCCCATGTCCCCAGTCTATACACCCGCAAGGGGAGGGGGTACTTTTTGGCAATCGCAAATACCAAACCGGAAAACGCTGTCTTTCTCTCATCTTGCATGTTTCAATTACTGCGTAAAAAACTTCATATTTATAATAATATTTCAAACAAGTTTTATTCTGATCAAATAAACGGTTTAAATATCGTTTGTATACGCTGTTTATAAGGGCAATAAACAAGCAGTCTATCGGTTGTTTATTGCAAAGTGCAATCATTTGTTTGTTTGTAAATAACCGAACTTAAAAGTTATTTTTATATTTTACTGCCGAAATAAAAATAATATTGACAAAATTATAACAATGTACTAAATACGAAATTATAGTAGTAATACTGTATTTTATTATGGAATGTCGATCTTGGGTTTATGAAGGGACTAACCGTAATGACAAGAGAAAAGGGTGCTTATTCGGTGCAGGCTGTTACCAAAGCCATCGACTTGCTGGAAACTCTTGCCCAGGATGGAGATAACCCCTCTATTACAGTAATCGAGAAAAAACTCGACCTAAGCCGTAATAAGGCGTTTCGACTGCTTGCTACACTGGAAGATAAAGGGCTGGTCGAAAGGGATGAGTTAACCGGAACATATACACTCGGACTACAGTCCTTCCAAATGGCGCAGCACATCCTGAAAAGGGCTAACCTGATCCGTTTGGCTCACCCTGTCATGGAAGAGCTGGCGCGAAAACTCGATGAGGCTATATACATAACCGTCATGAACAACGATGAAGTGTTGTTTTTGGATATGGTGGATTCATTCCAGCAGGTTAAAGCGGTGGATCTTGTCGGAAAGCGCTTTCCGTTTTTTACGAACGCCGCCGGAAAGGTTTTGAAATCGGTTTCATCAATTGATCTTCGCAGCAGGGGGAATAAAAAGAGGAATATCCCTGATCCCCAGTCTTTGGAAATTGAGTTGGATGAAATCAGAAAAAAAGGTGTTGCAGTCGATTTTGGTGGACTTGGAGAAGGTGTCTGCGCAGTAGCGGTTGTTATTCGGGATTACGCCGGCAAGGTTGTCGGTGCATTAACCCTGCTTGCCCCCTCTTTCAGAATGCTTCAGGAACGGCTTGAACAGGAAATTATTCCATCAATGTTGGAAGGTGCCGAAGAGCTGTCAATGAAGTTTGGCTATATGAAGATTTCAGCGTGAGTGTGAGTTTA
>JANXZX010000182.1 GCA_025355325.1 Geobacteraceae bacterium | reverse complement strand
CCGGTTTTGTCACTGCGGCAGCTGCAAGGCCTGCATGTCCGTCCTCTGCAAGATGGAGAGTGAACTCTGACTCCAGAATGGCCTGGAGGAAGCGGCGAATAGGCAGCTCATCTTCAATAATCAATATGCGAAATTGATTGTCTGCGTTCATGAGCTCCTCTCTGTCAGGGTGTCAGGTGCCGTTGCAGGTAACATAACTTTTACCATCAATCCTCCCTGTTCTCTGTTTGATGCCATTATCCTGCCCTTATGAGCCTCAATAATCCCCTTGGCGATAGAAAGTCCAAGGCCGGTGCCGCCAACTTTCTCCGGAACGGTGATGCGATGGAACTTATCGAAAATCCGATTTTCCTCGCCACCCGGAACGCCAGGCCCACAGTCACAAACAGAGATAACTACAAATGTACCTTCCAGCAGTGCGGATACTGTTATGTCAGTCTTGCCGGGTGAATGCTTGACGGCATTGTCCAGCAGATTTACAAGAGCCTGTGTAAGCAGAGCCAGGTCAACAGAGACTAAAGGCAGATCAGGGTCTATTGACGTCACAATCTGGTGAACACCCAGGCGCTGCTCTACTGCGCCGATGGCACAACCGATAATTTCATCAACTTCGCAGTCTGTAAGTCGTGGGGAGAGTACACCCGCTTCCAGCCGTGTCATGTCAAGCAGGCTTCCTACGAAACGGTTGAGGCGGGCGGCTTCTTCAGATGCGGTCAGAAGCATCGCACGGCGCTTTTCGGTATTGTACTGATGATTGTCATTCAACAATACATCCAGTACTCCGGATATGGTGACCAACGGGGTGCGCAGGTCGTGTGAGATTGAGTTCAGTAGTGCCTGTTCCAGGTGGCTTTTCTGGCGCAGTACCCGTGCCTCCTCGGCCTGGATTGCAAAACGTACCCTCTCAAGCGCCATTGCGGCCTGACCGGCAAATGCCTCTAATAGCTGAAAATTATCAGTCAGGGACGTTTCACATTCTTCGATGACCATCACACCGACAGTTTGACTGCCCGCCTTGATTGGAATGAACATAAACGGAGCTTCTGAATAGGCGGACGTTCCTCTTCCCGCACGTCGTCCGCTTTGTATCACCCAATCAACAATTGCCCGGTTACTGCTGTCAAGTTGAATAACCTTGTTACTGTCTATTGTTTCAAGAGAGTTTTCGCGTTCAAGCATAACCGTCAGACTGGAGCTGAAAGTTCTCAGGACCGCCTGCTGTAAGGCAGCAACTATCGCCTGTATGTCGACTGCAACAGATAAGTCACGGGTAAGGTAATACAGGCTGCTTGTGCGGGCCTCCTGGCGCTTGACCTGTTCAACCTTCTCACGAATCTGTGCTACCAGGGAGCTGATAACGACGCCCACGACAAACAATGCAAAAAAGGTTACCAGATATTCAGTGTCCGAAACCCTCAGTGAGAAACGAGGCGGTACGAAAAGAAAGTCGAAAGCAAGGACGGACAGAAATGCACACAAAATGGCAGGTCTGAGACCGAGCTGTGCGGCTGCCAGCACCACAGCGAGCAGATACAGCATCACCATGTTGGCTGGAGCAAGCGAGGATCGAACCGCCTCACAAAGCAGCGATGCCAGTGCAACAAGGATTACGGCTCCGAGGTAGCCTGAAAATGAGCGGGCAATATTCATGCGATAATTTTACCCTCGAATCATACCGATGTCAGTAGTTGAATTATGTTCGCACACGGATCGGCATGATCACCGTAGTCAGGCCGTCCCATTGCAAACGTCGCTGGATGGCAAAGGCGGTCTCGTTATGGAGCAGTCGGTGATAAAACTTCTCAAGTCGAAATGTGATCTGGCCGGTAAATACCGTAGATCGAGGGAACTCTTCAGCAGTCTCTTTGCAAAGTTCTACGGCACTTTCTACCACGTCTGTTGCCAATACAGTCCGGTATTCAGCAGCTAAGCCAAGTTTATGGGCCATTGCCACATACTTGTCCATACTCGACGTAACAGACTTCTCCAAAGCTTCAACTTCTTCGGCTCCTTTAAAGGAACCTGAATCTATCATGGCTACAGAGACAAATATGATATTCCGGTATGTCTTTGGAAATGTAGTCATTATTGAAAAGAGCGTATGCACGCCAAACCCGCTGTAACCAGACACCAGTTGAATAGCAGTCGGGGCATTCCTGTCTATCGCCGGTGGTTCTCCATGGGATGATACAGGTACATCAAGCAGAGTATCGTCCAGATCTTTCATGCCCTGGCGTACTCTCATGTAATGACGCTTAATCAGGTAACACATACCAATTACCACAGAAGTAATAACCAGCGTCAACCACCCGCCTTCAACGAACTTCTCCACGGTTGTAATGATCAGAATGGTGACACAGAGTACCAAACCTACGAGATGGACCATCAAATGCTGAAACCACTTGGGATCTTCCGTGCGACGTTGAATGAAGAATTTGGACATACCCAGCTGAGAAAGGGAAAAGGTCACGAAAACGTTGATAGAGTACATAACAACCAACGCAGAGACTGATCCGTGGGTGTAGATGAGGAGTGCAATCGCAGCCAAACCCATCAACATAATACCGTTGCGCATGGTCAGGCGGACGGATAAAGCGGCAAATCGGTGCGGGAACCAGGAGTCAACCGCCATGTTTGCCATTACACGGGGGCCGTCCACAAAACCGGCCTGGGCCGCCACTAATAACAGCGCTCCCTCCGAGAATATGGTAATAAAGGCGAGCCAGTTCCCGAGCGGCCAATGAGCAAACAGTCCGTCCGCCAATACGGCATTCAGGGTTTTACCTTCAACCGGTTTAATACCGACTAGTGCATAACAGAGAAAGAGGACACCGGCAGTAAAGGCTAATGATGTGGCCATATAAACCATCGTGCGCTTACCTGTCTGAACTCTGGGCTCACGCATAATCTGCAGGCCGTTGGAAACAGCCTCAATGCCGGTATAGGTTCCTCCTCCCAAGGAATAGGCTCTCAAAAACAGCAACATGATGCCAAAACCGCCTATGGTGCCCAAATCATGATTGAAGCCGGTTTTGATGTTTGCCGCCAGTGGCATTACCTGATCTGTATGGGCACCGAATCCATAGATCAACATAATGAGATGGGTTATAACGAAGATCAAAAAGATCGGGGCCATCACGGTAATGGATTCCTTAACCCCTCTGATGTTCAGAACGATCAGAAAAACGGCAAGGATACAGGCGGTCGGCACTTTGTAATGATGAAAAGATTGAGGTACATAACTGAAAAGTGCATCTACGCAAGAGGCGATTGAAACGGTAATGGTCAGGATATAGTCAACAAGGAGAGCACTGCCGGAGACTACGCCGGCTTTTTCTCCCAGCATGTGAGTAGCGACAATATAGCCACCACCTCCGTGAGGGAAATGTTCAATAATTCGGGAATATGCGTAGGAAATGATAAAGACTGTTGCAGCTGTTGCTATTCCCAGGAAAACGGCCAGATATACATGTTCTCCCAATGCTTTAAAGGCTTCTTCAGGGCCGTAAGCGGACGATGACAGACCATCGGCCCCCAGGCCAACCCAGGCCAAAACCGGGATCAGTGCCATCTTATGGAACAGATGGGGATCTTTCAAGTATTTGGGGGCACCAAAAATCGCTCGAATGCACTTGGCAAAAAACGATTGCGGTTCTTGTTGGTTTTCAGTCATTGCCTTTCTCCGATTCTTTCAAGCTGGCGATGGGAACCAGCTTCCAGTTGTCAAGGTCTCGATCATAAACCGGCAATTGGCCTTGCTCTCCTGCGGGTGGAGCAAGTTGTGTTATGCCCTCATCCGCTCTCACTTCTTTTGGGTCAACGAAATCTTCGCCTTCATACAGCCCGCTCGTTACATCGAACAAATAGACTTTCATGACACACCTCCTTTAAACTCACTCTAGCGTGTAATGAGTAAAGATAGTGTCAAGATAGCGGTAAAGAGCATCAAGAAAGTATCAAGGAGAAATTGAGGGCAGCGGGGAGATAAAGTAGAGGTAAATAATTGTAAAATATGTAGAGCGGTGAAATGCTCCTGCAAAGAATTAAGAGCATGGTGTGAAAAACGTTTGAAGCCTTTAAAATGACCATCCGCAAGCACGACACCAGTGATTGATGTAAACGACTGACTACATTATATTTGTGCTGATACGCAAAGAACCCGCCTCAACCGAAGCGGGTTCTTTGTTTTAGTGGGGGCAAACTAACTGATCTTGGTTGTCAACAGTCGATATGAAAGAACATCACAGAGCTTGTGACGCTGACACGTCATTCTTGTCCCGTTCTTATCTTCCGTACCTCGATCGTCATCTCTTTTTTGGTAATTATCCCTTTTCTTTCCAGAATATTGAACATGGCAGCGCATTCGTAACTGTTCAGGGAGTTGTATCGGAATATTTTGTCTGGCTGATTTTCTGATTCCTGATAAGAGAAATGGTCTGAGTCGAGAGAGAGCTCCTGTGGTAACGCAAAATCATGTGTATCAGCCGTAGTACCAAAACCTGCCAACTCAGCCGAAGATGTGATGTTCAGTACCTCCCCGGTTTCTGATTTTATCTGGAAGATAGCGATCTGTGGTTGCTGCTTTATTGGGACAGGTTCTATCAGTGAAGTATATCGAACCTCTTCTCCGCCGATTCTGTAAAACCTGCCCAGTGCCCGGGAAATCACGAAATCGGGTGCTATGAAGCGTTTTACCCTGAGTCCTGTTAACATTTGAATCTCATCCTGAGCCTTGATATCATATGGGTCGCTCATGGCAACACTGAGGGTGTTGCGTTCCAGACGAAAAGGAATCACTCGATACTGTGCGGCAAAGTCTCGGGATATTTTGCTGACTGCTTCCGGTGAGGCCGCTTCAACCTCTTTACAGCAAACGAGGGGAACATTCAGCTTTTTGCTGAGAAGCTGCATCACGTTTTCTTCATCGACGAAGCCCAATTTTACGAGAATGCTGCCAAGCTTCTTTCCGGAATTACGGTTGATTTTGAGCGCCTCATCAAGTTGTTCACTCGTGATCATGTGCTCTGATAAAAGTAATTCGCCAAGCTTTAGCTGCATTGAGATGAGCTCCTTATAACAAGTGAACCGAGTCTTTACGGGATGAATCTGCTGGGTTTAAACGATGAAATAATCGTGGTTACTATTATTTGACTTTAACCATATTGCTACCACAGCTGCACTTGCCGGGCTTCTGACTGATGGAGCCACATTTGCAGCCTTCTCCACAGCCGCATGCGTATGTGCCGGTAATCGGGGCCGATAATTCCTTGCCGTCCAATTTATAGAAAACCTTGCCACCTTCAACTTTAGTTACGGTAGAAGTAACAAGACTTTTACCACATCCGCACGTACCTTCTTTTTTGGCCAAACTGCCACAATCACAACCGGTGCCGCAACTGCAAACATAGATAACTTCACCTGCTTTTGTAGTAAACTGTCCTTTTTGCCCCTTATCGGCCAATGCAGTGCTTACACCCGCAACAATAAAAAACAGAGAGACTGCAACTATTACAAATCTTTTCATGACTTACCTCCTGAAATAGTTTTGTAAAACGTATACAGTCTCTCATATTTTAATAAACAGTCAATGCCAAATATACTATTCGAGGCAACTTTATTGACAGAGGCGTCGTAAAAAGCCAAACTGTGATGCCAAAGAACGGATTCGAATTACTAAAGGTTCTCTGCATGAAAACAATCACTAAATATATTCTGGCGAGCTCCTTCGTTGCTATCCTTACCCTTACTCTGTTTGGCGGCTATTCCGTTAAGCAATATCAGGAACATGAGGCCAGGGAGGAACATAAAAAACTGGAAATGTGTATTCGTACCTTTCGGGAACTGCTTTCCAATAAGGGGGATGATTTCAGGACTGCCGACCGACAGCTTTTTGTCGGCACGTTTCCGGTTAATGGCAATTTTGAGGTGGTGGACAAGATACAGGAGCTTTTCGGAGGAGTGGCAACCATCTTTATGGGTGATGTGCGGGTTTCGACTAACGTACTCAATGCCGCAGGGGAGAGAGCCCTGGGCACCCGGCTGGTCGGGCCGGCCTATGATGCCATTTTTAAGCATGGCACACCCTATCGCGGTAAGGCGAAGATTCTTGGAGAACCGTATCTTACTGCCTACGACCCAATAAAAAACCGGCAGGGCGAAATCATTGGCGTTCTTTTTGTCGGTGTTAAAGAAAGCGAATTTCTGGCCCCCCTGAAAGTGTTGGAAATGCATCTTGCCCTGATAATGTTCGGCATGGTTATAACGTTGATTCTGTTCATGGTTGTCCTGGGCAGGGAGTCTCTGAAATCAGAGAAAAAAAATGAAAATCAGCTCCGGTTACTGCAAACACTTATCGATACTATTCCAAACCCAATTTATTACAAAGATACACAAGGATTTTATCTTGGGTGCAACACGTCGTTC
Source organism: Geobacteraceae bacterium (assembly GCA_025355325.1). Classification (GTDB taxonomy): domain Bacteria; phylum Desulfobacterota; class Desulfuromonadia; order Geobacterales; family Pseudopelobacteraceae; genus JACRCG01. Next base: position 7,056 of record JANXZX010000182.1, on the reverse strand, counting down.
GAAGCCATTGTCGGAAAATCTAAAAGTGAACTTTTCGGGAAAACGGCCCATGAAATCTGGCCTAAAGAACTGGCCGACAGTTTTCACCTGAAAGACCAGGAGCTGCTTGAACATCCCGGATTGCAAATCTATGATGGGGCAGTCCGCAATGTGGACGGAAAACAGTGTGAGGTCATTTTCAATAAAGCCACGTTCCATAATGAAGAAGGATCATTACAGGGATTAGTGGGAATCATGCTCGATGTCACCGAGCGTAAACAGGCAGAGGCGGCAGTGGCGTTTCAAAACATTCTGCTTTCTACTCAGCAGGAGGCTTCGATTGACGGAATTCTGGTAGTTGATGAGGGGGGTAAAATACTTTCTTTCAATCGCCGCTTCGTTGAAATTATGGGCATACCGCCGCAATTATTGGAAACAAACGATGACGGACCGGTGCTGGAGTATGTGACCGGACAGGTGGTTGACCCTGAAGGCTTTCTGGAAAAAGTTAAATATTTGTACAGCCAGCAGCACGAGTCCTGTCGGGATGAAATGCTCTTACGCTGCGGCAAAACGCTTGATCGTTATACTGTGCCGCTACTCGGCCCGGATGGCCGGTATTTTGGAAGGCTATGGTCTTTTCGCGATATTACGGAACGTAAGGCCGCTGAGGAAGAAACCAGAAATGCGTATCAACAGTTGCTTGATATCGTTGAATTTCTGCCGGATGCCACTTTTGTAGTGGATAAACATAAACGGGTGATCGCCTGGAACCGGGCCATTGAAAAAATGACCGGGTTTCAAAAAGAAGATGTAATAGGACAGGGAGATTATATTTACGCAATTCCTTTTTATGGAGAGCGCCGTCCGATTCTGATTGATCTGATTGATGAGGACATCGATGTCATCAAGCGTAATTATTCCCATATCAACGTGGAAGGCAGGACCCTATTTGCCGAAACCCATCTTCCAACGCTCCGCGATAGCGGAGACAGCTATCTTTGGGCCACCGCCACGCCGTTGTTCAACGCTCAGGGAAATCAGGTAGGCGGCATTGAATCAATTCGTGACATTACCGAATACAAGCAGGCTGAAGAAGAAAAAATTCGCCTGGAGTCCCAACTGGACCATGCGCGCCTGATGGAAACCGTAATTTCCCGTTTGGGGCATGACCTGAAGACTCCGCTTACACCATTATTCATTATGTTGCCGCTGCTCAGGAAACAACTTACCGATGACAAGCAGATAAACAAGGTGGATGTATGCATCAAAAGTGCTGCCACCATCAATAATCTGGCTGACAAAGCCAAAATGCTTGCCACTCTTTCATCCGGAATTAAACCGCATGAAATGGAAGATGTTGTGCTGGCCCTTATGGCGGATCAAGCCGTTGCTGACCATGCCGGCATGATTTCCCAAAAGCGGCTAAATTGTCAAAATACTATTGACCTGTCGGTAGTTGTCAAGGCTGTGTCAGCTCAGTTTCGCGAGCTGTTTTCCAATCTTGTTTCCAATGCAGTGCACTTTTCAAGTGAAAACGGGTCGGTCGATATTTCCGCTGAACGGCATGATGAGTCCGTGATGGTTTCCATACGGGATGAAGGTATGGGTATCGATCCAGCTGTGCTGGATCACATCTTTGAAGAATTTTTCAAAGCAGATGAATCGCGCCATGATCTCAACGCTTCAGGTCTGGGGCTCTCAATCTGCAAGCGGATTGTCCAGAATCACCACGGCAGGATCTGGGCTGAAAGTGCCGGGATTGGTCACGGAACCACCGTTAAATTTGTTATCAACTCTCTGTAGTTGTGACGATGATGTTCCTGCTGAAGCAGCTACGGCTTGATCAGCCGCACTCCAAAACACTTTTCAGTACAACCTGCAATTGGTCAAATCGATACGGCTTGCTGATTGACCCGGCAATTTCTTCGCTTGGAATACGTGTGGTAACCACCGAATCGCCAAAACCGCTGGAGATAATTATCGGCAGGTCCGGTCGCAACTTCTTCAGTTCCCGGAACAGCATATAGCCATCCATAACCGGCATGCCTATGTCAGTCACAACAAGGGCGATATCAGGGGAATTCTTCCTGTATGACTCCAGTGCTTCCTTGCCGTTTGATGCTACAATAACGTTGAATCCCAGTGCCTCCAGCATGGTCTTCGCAACAAGCCGGACCTGATCTTCATCCTCAACCAGCAGTACGGTGCCGCTCCCCTGCCACGAAGTCCCAGCATTATGCTCGTAAACTTTTTCTCCCGTCGAATCGCTGATCCCGATGGGTAGGTAGATAGTGAAGGTTGAACCGTGACCCGGTTGACTGGTGAGCTGCAAGGATCCCTTGTGAGCGGATATGATACCGAGTATCGCCGACATTCCCAAGCCCCGTCCGGTGAATTTTGTAGTATAGAACGGCTCGAAAATTCTCTGTTTTGTCTCATCATCCATACCACAGCCGGTATCTGAAACCTCCAGGCAGGCATACCAGCCTGGCGGTATGATTCTACCAAGGTGATCCCTGACAGGCTGCTCTGCTGTGATGGTTGCCTGTGCAAGCGAAACGCGAATTGCTCCCTGGGCTTCTCCTATGGCCTCAGAAGCATTGATGATCAGATTCATGACGATCTGCCGCAGTTGGCTTACGTCGCCTTTGATGGCCGGAATATCGCTTGAAAGATCCAGCTTGATCGTCACGTTCTGATTGGTGGTAGCTTTTAGCATTTGCACCATTTCACCGACCAGGGCTGCCAAATTTACCTGCGTCAGAGAGAAGGCGGCCTTTCCGGCATACGCCAGCATTTGGTGGCACAATCCGGCGGCACGATCTGCTGCCTTTTCTATTATTGGTATATGTTCATCGGCAGTATCCGGACGCATAGTAGCCAGGGAACAATGCCCGATGATGATTGCCAGAATGTTGTTGAAATCATGGGCGATGCCGCCGGCCAACACGCCAAGGCTTTCAAGTTTCTGAGCTTGCTGGAATTGCTGTTCAAGAGTCCGTTTCTCCGATTCATAGCGCTTGCGTTCTGTTATGTCCCGCAGGAAGCCCACATACAGTCCGCCATCAACGGGCAAAAACTTGGCACTTACTTCCACGTCGAAAACGGTGCCGTCTTTGCGGCGATGTTGTGCTACAAAACGATCTTCGCCCTGCTCAGCGATCTTTTTGTTGTGGGCAACCGCATCGGTGGCGGACTCGTTCACCTCAAGGTCGGCAATACTTTTTGTCAAGAGCTCTTGTTTGCTGTAGCCGCTCATACGGCAATACGCCTCATTTACTTCCAGGAGTTTCCCCTGTTGACTCATAACCATGTATCCGTCCATGGCTGAGTCAAGAATGATTCGATGCCGTTCCTCTCTTGTTTTCAGTGCATCGTCCAGCTGTTTGCGTTCACTTATATCCCTGACAACTGCAATGATTCTGTCTAAATCATTGGTTGTGATTCTTCGTAATGAAATTTCAGACCAGAAGAGTTCACCCGACTTTTTTCGTGAATGCCATTCAAAAACCTGTGGCCCCTCAGACATGGCCTTGCGCACGCTCTTAACAGCTTCAGTCTGCGAGTACGGGGATGTGCCTTCAGACAAATCTTCAATATCAACCGAAAGAGCTTCATCTCTTTTGTAATCATACAATTCCAGCATTCGGTCATTTACATCCAAAATGCGTCCATCATGCGCATCATGGATAAATATGGCTTCGTTCGTTGCATTAAAGATAGCCTCGTAATTTCTCATGCTCTCAATCCGTCTCGTTTCGGAAGACGTTAATTGCCGAACGAAGCGGTTGATCAGGAAGTACAGAAGTGTTGCAGTGCATAGTATGAAGAGGGAACCTTTTATAACGGCAATTTTTACCATCACGACCGGATTATGGACCAGCCAGCCAAGGACGGTATCAGAGCCGTAAATCCAGGCTAGGCCGAACAGTGCGTAGATCGCTACGATTTTAGAGGTTTCAAGCCTGCGTTTTTGGGGCGTTTGGTAACTCATCTAATAATCCTTACGAAAAAATCGCTTCAGTTTGGTCTTAATTAACCTGTATTCTAGATAGATGACGGTACATGTCAAACAAATATTACATGAATATTCTCGATCCGTTGGATAACCTGATATCCATTGTATTTCGCAAATATGAATTGATATTTGCAATATCCGGAAGTGGTGCTGGATTGGCGACTGAAAGGTTGTGATATGATGCGCTCTTTTCGACAACCGGTGGGGATCAGGGTGGTATCCCGACTTGACAATGTGGAGAGTTTGGTTTATATCCGTACGTCACTAAACTTGTTTTTTAACAATTTTATGCGGGAATAACTCAGTGGTAGAGTGCAACCTTCCCAAGGTTGAGGTCGCGAGTTCGAATCTCGTTTCCCGCTCCAATTAACTGCACAGAATCATTTATGATTCTGTGCAGAAATGCCCCGACCTTCACAAAAACTTTCACAAAAGTGAGTTTTTAGTGGTAGCTCGGGGCTTCGTTTTGTAGTGGAAAACTGAACTATTGCAGTGGAATTGAGAGAGGAAAGCTGGGAAAGCGTCGAATACATCTTATTATGGAAGTTTTGTATGATGAGAGACATGGCGAGTAAATACAACCGTTGTATTGTACCGGTATCGTGATATTACGGGTGGAGCCATGTTGGTCGCGAAAAGTTTTGCTGTACGGCTCCCATTAACAATGATATTTTTCTGAGCTTCAATGGCAACCGCCTGATTTATTGAGATTCGCAACTCGACAATGTCATGGACTTGTCTGTGAAGCTCAACTTTTGTAGGTTTAGAAGAACGTATTCAGATTACTGAATACACTTTTGCAGGAAGTTCATATGAAAGTAAATCTGAAAAAAAACATTATGAACTCAAAGGTTATTGATAATTATTCAAAACTCAAACTATCTTTATTTTTATTACCACTGTTTTTTCTAAGCGCAATTGTTTTATTTCTTTACAGTCAAAACGCTTTATCGGTTGCTAAATATATAGCAGTTCAAAAGGATTGTTTCTATTTTATTAATTTAAAATATTCGCAATTCCCAAATACAATTTATAACCTTACACAGATGGGAGATGCCTTAATTTCTTTATCATTATTATCCATCCTGATTGTGTATGTTCCTGAACTATGGGAGTCTTTAATATCAGCTTCGCTGGTTTCGGCAGTATTATCCAATGTATTAAAAAACTTATTTGCAGTACCAAGACCTGCTGCAACGTTTGATAATAAAAGTTTTGCTATTATCGGACAAACATTGTCTGGACACAATAGTTTGCCTTCTGGACACTCCATTACAATTTTCACAGTACTCACAATGTTGTTTTTTGCATTTATGCCTAATAAGTTAAACTATAAAATTGTATGGTTTGTTTTCATAATTAGTACTGGATTGATTCTTGCGTTTACCAGAGTAGGTTTAGGGGCACATTATCCACTTGATGTTATTACAGGAAGTAGTATAGGATTTATCTCCGGACTGGCAGGTATTTTTATCAACCGGAAATATAAAATTTGGTCTTGGATTGATAATAAAAAATACTATCCAATTTTTATTGTATTGTTTATGGTTTGCTGTATTGCAATAATCAGTAAAATAATTAATGAAAATTTAATTATATTCTATTTAACTCTAATTAGTTTAATTTTTTCACTCTGTCAAATTACTTATGCCTATATTAAAAAATAATTTAAATATAACTCATTTCGTTTTATTTCTTAGTTGCCTTAATTTTTCATTATTTCATCTCCCATTTTTTACCTTTGTCTTTAATAACCTGGATCATAATAGTTTTGGTGGCATTACTATTATTATTAGTCTGATAATTCTAATGCTGGTTTTAGATGCTCTTGTTTTTTTCCTGTTTTTCTTTCTGTCACATTATGTCGGAAAATTTTTATTGGTCTTATTCTTTATTATCAACTCAGTTGCAGTTTATTTTGTTAATACGTATAGCGTCATAATAGACGAAAGCATGATTGGTAATGTGCTCAATACCAAATATTCAGAGTCTAGCAGTTTCTTTTCTATAAAATTAGTAGTGTACATAATTCTATTTGGAATTATTCCTAGCATTTATATTATTAAAGTTAAAATAATAAATATACCATGGAAGAAATCTTTAACCACCATCTCGCTTACCTTATTATTTGTCCTAATACTTGTCTTTGCCAATGCCAGCAATTGGCTGTGGATTGATAAGAATTCAAAAACATTAGGTGGGCTTGCCATGCCTTGGTCGTATTCGGTAAATCTTTCGCTTTTTTATATCCATCAATACAAGAAAAATCAAAAAGAAATTTTATTACCCAATGCCACTATAAAAGATAACCAGAAATCGGTTGTTGTCTTAGTTATTGGTGAATCTGCAAGAAGTCAGAATTTCTCTTTATATGGATACAATAGAAACACGAATCCACTGCTTTCTAAAATTGATAATGTATTTCATTTTAATGCTACTTCTTGTGGCACTAATACTACAGTAGGAGTAAAAGGTATTTTAGATTATAAAGATACCGGTGATTTATATGAAATTTTGCCCAATTATTTATATAGAAATAATGTAGAGGTTATTTGGAGAACTACCAACTGGGGAGAACCGCCGGTCCATATAAAAAATATTCAAGGCAGAGAAGTTTTGATGCCAAATTGTAAAGGCGAAGGATGCAATTATGATGAAATTCTTTTGTCTGGACTAAAAGAACAAATAGCAGCCAGTACAAAAAATAAAATATTGATAGTATTACACACCAGTACAAGTCATGGACCTACTTATAGTAAAAAATATCCACATCAATTCGAGGTTTTTAAACCTGTTTGTAATAGTGTTGAATTAGGAAAATGTTCACACACAGAGTTAATCAATGCTTATGACAATACTATTGTTTATACGGATTATATTTTATCTAAAATAATTGAAAATTTAAAAGAATTAAAAGAGTATAAAAGTGCCCTAATTTTTGTTTCCGACCATGGAGAATCTTTAGGAGAAAAAAATCTATACATGCACGGATTGCCATTAAGCATTGCTCCCAAAGAACAGTATGAAATTCCATTTATAGTTTGGGTATCTGATAA
>JANXZX010000173.1 GCA_025355325.1 Geobacteraceae bacterium | reverse complement strand
CGAATCGGAACCGATGCCTTCGCGAACAGCCATGACGTCAGCCCCCATCCGCTCGCATAGTCCGGCGATCTGGTTCATGAAGGATATTCGGGTCGCAAGCATGGCGTTGGCGGCATATTTGGTCATCTCGGCACTGCGGATGTCCATGACGATCATTCGGTTTTGCTTCCGCATGAATGGGTCGTAGAGCTCTTTCATGATTTCGGCGGTGCGGACGTTGTCGCAACCGATAACTACGCGGTCCGGTTTCATGAAATCGTCAATGGCTGCTCCTTCTTTGAGGAATTCCGGGTTGGATACGACATCAAATTCCAGATCCACACCACGAATGGCCAGCTCTTCCAATACTGCGGCACATACTTTGTCGGCGGTACCGACCGGAACAGTCGATTTATCGACGATAATCTTGAAACCGTTCATGGAGCGACCAATGTCACGGGCAACACCAAGGACGTATTTGAGGTCAGCAGACCCGTCTTCTCCGGGCGGGGTGCCGACGGCAATGAAGCAGACCAGTGATGCCTTGACCGCTTCTTCCATGTCTGTAGTAAAGGAGAGGCGCCCCTCTGCCTGATTACGCTGGATCATCTCTTTCAGGCCCGGCTCGTAGATCGGAATGATGCCCTGCTTGAGGTTTTCTATTCTTGATTGATTGATATCAACAGCAATAACACTGTTGCCACTTTCGGCAAAACAGGCTGCAGCTACCAGACCAACATAGCCGGCACCAAATATACAAATTTTCATTTATCTATTTTTCTCCCAAATTTTCTAAATACCACTGGTACGTTCGCTTAATGCCCTCTTCAAGTTTCACTTTGTGATGCCAACCCAGATTTTGTATCCGAGACACATCCTCAAGCTTCCTTAGCGTTCCATCTGGTTTTGAAGCATCAAAAACAAGCTTTCCGGTATAATCGACAACTGTACTGATCGTTTCTGCCAGTTCTCGAATAGTGACTTCCTCCCCAGTCCCAAGATTGACAAAGCATGGCTTGGGATAACTTAATAATTCAGCACCAATCAGCTCGTCAGTCAACTCCATCAAATGTATACATCCGCAAGCCATGTCATCAACATACAACAGCTCCCGACGCGGTATACCACTACCCCACACTATGACTTCTGGTTTATTCTGAATTTTTGCCTCATGAAATCGCTGAATTAGGGCAGGAAGAACATGACTATTTTCTGGATGAAAGTTGTCACCGGGACCATAAAGGTTGGTAGGCATGACGGCAATAAATTTAGTACCGTACTGGCGGTTGTATGATTCACACATTTTTATACCGGCTATCTTTGCAATAGCATAGGGCTCATTAGTCGGCTCAAGAAGACCCGTCAATAGATGCCCTTCATTCATCGGCTGTGGCGCTGACCTAGGATAAATACACGACGAACCAAGAAACAGTAGACGCTTAACTCCGTGAAGGTACGATTGGTGTATTACGTTGTTCTGGATAGCTAAATTCAAATATATAAATTCTGCTGGATAGGTATTGTTTGCATGTATACCTCCTACTTTCGCAGCTGCCAGAAACACAAATTCCGGTTTTTCCTTCTGGAAAAAAGCAGCTACTGCCTGTTGGCATGTTAAATCCAGGTCGTCAATCTCGGGCAGTATAAGGTTGCAGTAACCACGTGACTTAAGTTCCCTGACAAGCGCGGAACCGACCAATCCTTTTGAACCTGCTACAAATATTTTAGAAGAATGTTCCATTTGCTATAAACTCCAAAATAATTAATAAAAATATTTGATAGCTTATGTACTTGGAAGTTCAGAGGACATAATGCTGATAATTTTCAAACTTTTTCAATATCTTTCAGAAGTCTTTCCTTGAGTTTTGCACTTAGTCAAAATCCCCTCGCTTCCAGTCCATCAAGTTTTTAGGTTGTAGGAGGAGAATAACTGCACCGGTACGTTCCAAAAATTACTTAGACAGTTAAAAGTTATACTATCCTGGTCAATTGGATTATGGGGGTTGACTTATGACGGTTCGCATAATCAATGCTTTCTGTTAGCTTAGCTTTAATGTTATGGGGTTCAATGGAACGTTCAGCTATTCCTTTAGTTAACTTTACGTTAAAGGCGCCATAAACGTATGCCCAACCGTTTTACTTCACCTTGGTCAACTACACCCTTTACATCAATCAAAACTGGGAAATCTGACAGTAATCGGCTTAGATCTTCAACGGTTAACTCACGATATTTCAGGTGAGCCACAGCAAGCACTACCGCTGCCGCAGGTTGAAGCTGATCATACGGAATTAAAGTAACTCCATATTCGTGTTGCGCCTCGACAGGATCAGCCAACGGGTCGCTAACCTGAACTTTCACACCATAATCCTCAAGCTCACGAATAATATCGATGACTTTTGAGTTACGAAGATCCGGGCAGTCCTCCTTAAAGGTCAGACCCAACACTGTGACGGTAGAGCCAAGGATAGTGTGCCCGGTATGGATCATCTCTTTAACGGTACGTTGTGCGATGAAACTTGCCATGCCGTCGTTGATACGGCGTCCTGCCAAAATAACCTGTGGGATATAACCAATTTTTTCAGCTTTGTGTGTCAGATAATAGGGATCAACTCCGATACAATGCCCCCCTACCAGTCCTGGTTTAAACTTGAGGAAGTTCCATTTGGTTCCAGCCGCCTCCAGTACGTCGTTGGTATCGATGCCGAGCTTGTCAAATATGAGCGCAAGTTCGTTCATCAAGGCAATATTCAGATCTCGTTGAGTATTTTCGATAACCTTTGCCGCTTCCGCCACTTTGATAGAGCTGGCCCGGTGAACACCGGCAGTGACAACAGACTCGTAAACTTGAGCAACTATCTCCAGAGTAGTTTCATCCTGCCCAGAGACCACTTTTTTAATTTTGGTAAAAGTATGTTCCTTGTCACCCGGATTGATCCGCTCAGGCGAATATCCGACAGTAAAATCAGAACCGCAAACCAACCCTGAAACTCTCTCCAAAATAGGAACGCATTCGTCTTCGGTAACGCCTGGATAAACGGTGGATTCGTAGACAACTATATCGCCTTTTTTAAGAGCAATTCCAACCGTTTCCGAGGCTTTGAGCATCGGGGAAAGGTCGGGTTGCTTGGCGTCGTCTACTGGTGTTGGTACGGCAACAATATGGAAATCAGCCTGTCTGAGTTCCTCAATAGAGTCCGTGAACAGAATGTCAGCTGATTGCAGCTCTTGACTGGTCACTTCACCGGTTCGATCATGCCCCTGCTTCAATTCTGTTATTCGTTGGGCATTGATATCAAAACCAATGGTACGACGTTTAAGACCAAATGCCACTGCTACCGGCAACCCCACATAACCAAGGCCAATTACTGAAACAATTCTTTCTAGCACTTGAATATCCCCAATCCCAACTATTTCAGACACGGGCACGGTTAAATGTTTACTTCTAACTATTCACAACAATTGATTCCAGCAAAAAATCCGTAATAAACCGATGCGGTTTCCGCCTGGTACAAATCAAGCCGCATACGTCTGCTCCCAGTAATGTTCTTCAAGTTCCCGCCAGGTCCGCTGCAAGAACCGATGCCAAACAAGGCTGTCACCACCTTTGAGAGGGACACCTTCTTCGGCAACTACCGCACGCATAGCTAGCCGCGCAGTTGGCAGATCGATGAGATCGATTGCCTGCTCCGGCAGACCCTGCATCTCTGATAGTTCTTTTCTGAGTTGCTCGGAGGCTGCAAGTTGTTCAATGAAACCAAGATTACGGTCCCACTGAATCGCAATATCCCAATCGCTTTCAGGCCGCGCCGTACCGGTTGCCTGGCTGCCGATAAGGATCGCAAGCTCAAGTCCGGAAAAAGTGGCAAGTATGTCGCGTAACTGGTTGTACTTCATACTCAATTTTCCACAGCAACCGGCAATTCATAGCCATGTTTTTTTAACAGTGCATGACGTTGGGCAATTTTCAAATTTCCGCAACCTCTTTCAAAAGTCTTTCCTTGAGTTTTGTACCGAGCCTAAATCCGCTCGCTTCCAGTTCATCGAGCGTATCAGTTAAAGAATTCAACAAACCTTCACGATAAGCCCGCAGTAGGAGACCGACTGTACCGGTAATAGGCAGATGATACAGTCTGGCCTTCTCACGTGCTTCTGAATCATCAAGCAAGATCAGTGAAGCCTTACGCTCCAAAGATAAAGCTATCGCTTCAGCTTCTCCATGATCAATGTCGTGTCGAAGCAACGTGACAATTCGATCATTTATCTTGACCACCTTAATCCAGTCAGCTGAGAGAATGCTTTCTATCTCTGGCCGACTCGCCCCTGGAGAGGTACATTCTTTCCATACCATTTGCGGCACCGTAATCGTTCCAAAAAATTGCTTCAACAGGTCAAGTCGTCCTATCTTGGCCAAATGGATTATGGGAGAGGAATTACTTATTACGGTTTGCATAAACAATATCTTCTGACAGTTCGGCCTCGTAGTAATGGCGCTCAATGGAACGCTCAGCTATCCCTTTAAGAAACTCCCATTTATCGATTTGTGCCAGCTTCCTCGCTGTGCCCATCGAAGTTATACCTCGGGAATAGAGAGCAAATGCCAACTCTTTCAGCAATTCCTGTTTCAATTGACTTCGAGGTATTTTGGTCGATTCAAGTACGTTTTCTGGAATTTTAATAGAGATCGCCATTGATTATTCCCTCCGTTTCAGAAGACCACACTATTGCCGTGATACTCAATTTTCCACAGCAACCGGCAATTCATAGCCATGTTTTTTTAACAGTGCGTGCCGCTGGGCAATTTTCAGATCTTCCGCAACCATCTCCGTGCACATCTCCTGAACGGTTATTTCCGGAACCCAACCAAGTTTTTCTTTTGCCTTTGTCGGATCACCCAGAAGAGTTTCAACCTCAGATGGCCTGAAATAACGGGGATCAATGCGTATCATAACATCACCAGGCTTCACCGCCGGAGCTTTGCCACCCTGAACAGAAAAAACAGTGCCGATTTCATCAACACCCTCGCCTTCAAACTTCAGGGTAATACCCAACTCATCGGCAGACCAGGTAATAAACTGTCTGACGGTATATTGAACGCCTGTGGCAATAACAAAATCTTCCGGTTTTTCCTGCTGTAGCATCAGCCATTGCATTTTCACATAATCTTTGGCATGCCCCCAGTCGCGCAACGAGTCAATGTTACCCATGTACAGGCATTCTTCAAGTCCTTGAGCAATATTGGCAAGTCCTCTGGTTATCTTTCGCGTAACAAAGGTTTCGCCACGCCGGGGAGATTCATGATTAAACAAGATACCGTTGCAGGCATACATGCCATATGCTTCGCGATAGTTAACGGTAATCCAGTACGCATACAGTTTTGCTACGGCATAGGGAGAACGTGGATAGAAAGGAGTTGTTTCTTTTTGCGGCGTTTCCTGCACAAGCCCGTACAGTTCTGATGTGGAGGCCTGATAGAAACGGGTTTTGTTTTGCATACCAAGCAAACGTATAGCTTCCAGAATACGCAATGATCCCATTGCATCGACATCGGCAGTGTATTCAGGCGATTCAAAACTAACTGCAACGTGGGATTGAGCGCCCAGGTTGTATACCTCATCCGGCTGCACTTCCTGCATAATGCGGGTAAGATTTGAAGAATCCGTCAGATCGCCATAGTGCAGTCTGAAGTGAGCATTTTTGATGTGCGGATCCTGATAGATATGATCTACACGCTGAGTGTTGAACAAAGAAGCGCGGCGTTTAATGCCATGAACTTCATACCCTTTTTCAAGGAGAAATTCAGCTAAATATGACCCGTCCTGGCCGGTAATACCGGTAATGAGCGCTTTTTTCATATAATTTTTCATCCTTCCTTACAGATAAAGCATTCCACATATAAAATGAAAAAATGGCTAGCACCGGCTAACCATATGACCGCTTTGGTGGGCGTTACTGGGATTGAACCAGTGACCCCTGCCGTGTGAAGGCAGTGCTCTCCCGCTGAGCTAAACGCCCTGACTGCAAACAGTGTTAAATAAAAACTTAGAAAACTCACCTATTTGAAAACAAACCACCAAACCAGAAGCAGCTTCTCCATATTCCAAGCATTTGTTTATATTATATTTTGTCTATTACTGCAACTAAATTCAACATCTGACAGACAGCAGATAAAGCTCAATGCCCAGCCATAAAACATGATTCAACCCGCCACAAACACTTGAATCGGTTACGCGTCACTTGAAATGATTAACGGTAGCAATTCGGGTGCTATTCTGCTAGAAATCAGTCATTCAGCACACAAAAGAAACCGTATTATATTATAAGCGAAGTTTTCCAAAATATATTTCATCTGTGAACACGGCGACTTAATTATGCTGCGCTTGACTCTTTTCAAAAAAATCATGGCAGTGACCCTGCTGCTTTCGCTGCTGCCGCTTCTGCTGTCCTCCCTGATCCTTCTGTCAAATCTCGAATCAGTCAACAATCATCTCACGACTGAAATTGCCGACACATCGGATACTCAGGCGGCCGAATCACTCCAGATGCGTGCTCAGCACGTAGCCGAAACGATTGCCGACTTTCTGCGCCAGTGCGAGAGTGATCTTCTCTTCCTCTCCAATACCCCGCTGGAGAAACAGGTTCTGCTCAATTTCTACACCACCCGGCGCAGCGAGATCTGGAAACGATTCGGTACGACTGAGGAAATCCGCGAATTGCTTCCTCTTTATCGCTCGATCGCTTTCATCGATAGTGACGGCAAAGAAAAGCTTGTCATCCGGGACGGTCTTTTTTTATCCCCGTCAGAACTTCGTGATGTCTCCACCCCTGCCGGAACCGAATTCAAAAGCGAGGACTATTTCAGCAGAGTCAAAAAAATGCGCCGGGGAGAAATTTATGTTTCACACCTGACCGGGTTCCATGTTTCCAAACAGGAACAACTGGCCGGAGCGACCGACCCTGAAAGCGCCATCGGCAGCAAAACGTACGATGGAGTAATCCGCTTCGGTTCTCCGCAGTTTGACAGTAAGGGGATTTTTAACGGCATGGTGGTTATTTCCCTTGATCACCGCCACTTGATGGAGTTCACCCAGCACATAGACCCGGGGCGAAACTTCTCCACGGTTTTCCCTTCATATAAAAGCGGCAATTACGGCTTCCTCTTCGACGATGAAGGCTGGATCATCACTCATCCTAAATTCTGGGATATCCGTGGTCTTGATCGTAGCGGCAAGCCGGTCCCGGCCTATACAGCACGCTCCAGTCAGGCTGATATCGAGGCGGGATTTATTCCTTTTAACCTCGATCAGGCAGGCTTTATACACCCGAACTACCCGGTAGCCGCCTCTGAAGTCAGAAATCATAAAATAGGCTACGTAGACATTACGAACGTGGGTGGCGCCAAAAAGATCATGTCTTTTGCTCCGATTCCGTATGACACCGGCGACTACAACAGGTACGGCATTTTTGGCGGTGTTACCATCGGCTTTCAGGTGGACCAGTTCCACGACGCCGCCCGCAAGGGAAGCCGTCTGATCAATCAGGAACTGCGGGAACACCGCCGCCTGAGCGCTCTTATCATTCTCGTCACTTCGCTGCTGGCCGGATTTTCCGCCTGGTCGCTTTCGCGCGGCATAACCCGGCCTCTGCATCAGTTGATCGACGGAGCCCGCAGCCTTGCGGAAGGAAACACTCACAGCCGTGTCAACGTTTCGTCAAAGGATGAACTGGGCGAACTGGCCAACACCTTTAATGTAATGTCCAATGAACTGGAAATCCGCAAATCAAGTCTCCTCACAACCCTTGATGAACTGCGGCGCTCACGTCTGGACATTATGGACGAGCGCAATTTCAAGGAAAGCGTACTGGAAAGTATTTCCAGTGCCATCCTCACCTTCTCACCCGAGGGGATGCTTACTTCTATCAATGCCACCGGCCACCTTTTCCTGGGACACGGAATCTGCAATGATATGCATTACCGCGATGTTTTCAAAGGATGGGAAGACATGGCACAACGCACCGAACAGGCTCTCATCGGCCACAGCGGATACGGACGCCAGCCATTGCAACTTGACCGGGATGACGGCATGACTCACTTTGAGATTGGTTTTTTCCCAATTGGCAAAGAGGCAGAGCAGGGCCTGACCGTAACAATGCGCAACGAAACGGAAAAAGAAAAACTTCGGGAGGAGATGACCAGACTCGACAGACTTGCATCGCTGGGCAAGCTCTCGGCAGGAATCGCCCACGAGGTGCGAAACCCTTTAACCGGCATCTCGTTACTGCTTGACGACCTGCATGACAACGCCGCACTGGCAACAGATGACAAGGAGATGATCAAGAAGGCCCTTTCGGAGATAGAACGGGTGGAGCGACTTATCAGCGCACTGCTGAACTATTCATCGCCGGCCAGAAGCGACTTCAGGATGAGTGACCTGAACATGGTCGCCAATGACACAACCCTGCTTATGCGACGGCAGTGCGAACGGCAAAAAGTGCACATTCGGCTGGAGACTGGTGAACTTCCTTCATTCTGCTTCGATCCGGAGAAAATCAAGCAGGCACTCCTCAATATAACCAAAAATGCTCTGGAAGCAATGCCTGAAGGCGGGGAAATCATTATCATAACCAGATCAACACAGGAACATGTTACTGTCACAATATCAGACAACGGGCCCGGTATCCGCGAGGAAGACCTGCCGCTTATTTTTGAACCTTTCTTCACCCGCAAGGGGGCCGGAACCGGACTGGGACTGTCTATCACCCAACGCATCATTGAAGAACATCACGGACAGATCAAGGTCGAGAGCTCTTCCGAAAGTGGAACGGTATTTACTCTTGAATTGCCTCTGGCAGACAACATCAAAGGATAACAATGGAAAAGATACTGATCATAGACGATGAGTCCTTTATCTGCGAAAACGTTGAACGCATCCTCTCCGATGAGGGTTACCAGGTCTGTTCAGCCGCAACAGGTGCCCAAGCAAGGGAGGTTGTGCTGGCAAACGATATCGATCTGGCACTGCTCGATCTCAATCTGGGGATTGAAGACGGTATCGACGTTCTAAAAGCACTCAAAGAAATCGACCCCGACCTGCTGGTGATCATCATTACCGGGTACGGATCTGTAGAGAGTGCCGTGGATGCTCTCAAACTCGGAGCATATCACTACATGAAGAAACCCTTTAAAGCTGATGCGTTGCGGGTAATTGTTAAACTTGCGCTTCAAACTCAGACTCTGAAGCGCGAGGTGCGCAACCTTAAAAGAGCCGACAACTGCCTGCCGGGGCGTTCACCTATGATCGGAAAAAGTAAACCATTTCGTGACGTGATCGACCAGGTGCGCGAAATAGCCCGCATTCCCTCAACAGTTCTCATTACCGGCGAATCCGGCACCGGCAAAGAGCTTGTTGCCAGAGCAATTCACGACATATCCGATCATCACGAAGCAGCTTTTGTGGCAATTAACTGTGCTTCAATTCCGGCGGCGCTTTTGGAAAGTGAGCTGTTCGGCCACGAAAAAGGCGCTTTCACCAATGCTTCCGGGCGCAAAATAGGACTGTTTGAAGAAGCAGATCACGGGACTATTTTTCTTGACGAAATCGGAGATATGGATCTGTCCATGCAGGTCAAGTTGCTGAGGGTTTTGCAGGAGCGGACGATCCGCCGTGTCGGAGGAGTAAAGGATATCGATATTGACGTCCGGATTGTCGCTGCAACAAATAGAAATCTGCTCGACAAAATCTCAGACGGAACCTTTCGTGAGGATCTGTATTACCGCATCAATGTTTTCCCAATCCATATCCCGCCACTCAGGGAACGCCGGGAAGATATCAGTATCGTTGCGTCCTATTTTCTCGACACGTTCAGCCGCTCGTTCGGTCGCGCTTTCAAGTCGCTATCTCCTGAAGCTACCCTGCTTATGGAGGAATACAGCTGGCCCGGCAATATCCGCGAACTGAGAAATGTTATAGAACGCATCTGCATCATGAATTATGGCCCGACACTCCTGCCGGAACATCTTCCAAGGGAAATTACGGGGGTTTCTCTGACCGGAAAAACTTCGACCGCTCAACGCGGCACTCACCAAGAGCCTCTACCTGTTGATTCCGGACTGGATGACGCAGTCATGAATTTTGAGAAAAACATCATCCGTCAGGCATTAGACAAAAACCGCAGCAATGTTTTGCAGACGGCGGCCATGCTTAAAATCCCTCGCGGCACTCTGCGCTACAAAATGGATAAGTACGGATTATAGATTTAGTGAATTTACCGGACTTTATTTAAAATTTTACTGTTTTAGACCCCCATTTTCCCACCATCTTATTTAACCAAACCCTTCCCTATTTTCACTTGTATGGCTGATAACCGCCATTAAAAATGGCCGTTTTCAGCCACTGGAACGCCTTCTCGCTCAGGCAATACAGACGTATATAAAAAAATAAAACATCATATCGGACTGTTACAAGAATCAGGACTATTGGCACCCCCTTTGCAATTAATAGAACGATTTCTCATTATATCAACTTCAACACCGTACTTACTTCATATCACCACCAAAAAAGGAGGAACACGTATGAAACTGACTCGTTGCCTTAAAACCCTGGTTGTTGCCGTTACAGCTCTTGCACTGCCACTTACCGCCCAGGCAGCCGCCCCGATCGTGATCAAGTTCAGCCATGTCGTTGCTCAGCACACACCCAAAGGGCAAGCGGCAGATTATTTCAAGAAAATTGCCGAAGAGCGCACTAAAGGGCGGGTTAAGATTGAAGTGTATCCCAACAGCCAGCTTTACAAGGACAAGGAAGAGATGGAGGCGCTACAGCTTGGCGCTGTCCAGATGCTGGCACCTTCGCTGGCAAAGTTTGCTCCGCTTGGCGTCAAAGAATTTGAAGTTTTTGACCTCCCCTTCATCTTCGACAACTATCAGGAACTGCACAAGGTAACACAGGGTCCGGTCGGGGCAAAACTACTGGCCAAACTTGAAGCAAAAGGTATCCACGGGCTTGCCTACTGGGATAACGGCTTCAAAGTCATGAGTGCCAACAAGCCGCTCAAACACACGGAAGACTTCAAAGGGCAGAAGATGCGCATTCAATCGTCAAAAGTTCTGGATTCCCAGATGCGTTCTGTGGGGGCTAATCCCCAGGTTATGGCTTTCTCGGAAGTATACCAGGCCCTCCAGACCGGAGTTGTAAACGGAACAGAGAATCCGCCATCCAACCTCTACACCCAGAAAATGCACGAAGTTCAAAAATACGTGACTCTCTCCGACCATGGCTACCTCGGTTATGCGGTAATCGTTAACAAGAAGTTCTGGGCAGCCCTGCCCGCCGACATCCGCACCATCCTTGAAGGCGCCATGAAAGATGCCACCGTTTATGCCAATGATATCGCCAAAAAAGATAATGAAGAAGCACTGGCAGCTGTCAAAAAATCTGGGAAATCCCAGTTCATAACCCTGACTGCTCAGGAGCGCAATCAGTGGAAGAAGGCCATGGATAAAGCCCATAAGGACAACATGGGACGGATCGGCGCTGATCTGGTTCAGGAAGTTTACAAGGCAACCGGCTACACACCGAATTAACAATCATCAGGCCGCTGCGATGGCCGCAGCGGCCATTTTTTTGATCTCACGCAAATTGTTGGAAATCGTTTTGGCATTTACCTGCGGAAAAGGCATTTACCCCGTTTATCGGGGCACAGGAGCGTTATCATGATGAAATACCTTGACCATCTTGAGGAAGTGATAATCACCCTACTCATAGGGTTGGCAACGGTGGTAATTTTCGTGGCCGTTGTCCACCGGTATATGTCCGGTCTGCCGATTCCCGGCCTCCAGGACTGGCTACTGACCATTAATATGAGTTGGTCTCAGGAACTCTGCATTTATATGTTCGTCTGGATGGCCAAGTTCGGCGCCGCCTACGGCGTCCGTACCGGTATTCACGTCGGCGTCGATGTCATAGTTAACCGTTTGCCGGATTCATGGCGCATGAAATGCGTCATGATCGGTATTGCCGGCGGTGCACTGTTTACCAGCCTGATCGGCACCCTGGGAGCGCGCTTTGTATGGGAAAACGGTATGCACTACGCTCTGTACAATAAATTGGGAATGAATGTAACAGAACTGATTGAAGGCCCGATTACCCCGGATCTTGAATGGCCGACCTGGATCATCTACTCGGCTGTGCCGCTCGGTTCCTACCTGATGTGCTTCCGCTTCCTGCAAGTCGGTTGGACGTTTTTCAAAACCGGTGAATTGCCGCATCACGACCACGGAGCGGTTGACGGTCTCGACGAAGTTGTCGATGCCACTGAAGCCCTCGAAGAATATGAAGAGCACAAGTTTGAACTTCAAGGTAAAGCAGGGGGTGACAAATGAGCACAGCAGTAGCGGGATGGGAGCAATTCTCCAAGCAAAAAGCTACTAAATGGCTGCTCTGTATCGCAGCAGCCCTTGGCGCCATAGCCATGCTCGGCAGTACCGGAATCGTATTTGCCCTGCTGTTGCTGCTGATGCTGACCGGCATGCCGATTTCCATCGCACTCGGCCTCACCGTACTATCATTCCTCTTCTTCTTTACCCAGATACCAACGGAAGCGGTGGCAATGAAATTATTTACCGGCATTGAGAAGTTCGAGATCATGGCGATTCCGTTCTTTATTCTGGCCGGAAACTTTCTGACACACGGCGGTGTCGCCAAAAGAATGATCAACTTTGCCACCTCCATGGTCGGTCACCTGTATGGCGGTCTGGCATTATCCGGAGTTATCGCCTGCGCCCTGTTCGCTGCAGTCTCCGGATCAAGCCCGGCAACCGTTGTGGCAATCGGGTCGATTCTGCTGCCGGCAATGGTAAAAGCCGGCTTCCCCAAACGCTTTGGCGCCGGTGTAATCACCACATCAGGATCACTCGGCATCCTGATACCACCCTCAATCCCGATGGTAATTTACTGCGTTGCGACCAACTCTTCAGTGGGCGGCCTGTTTATGGGTGGAGTTGTTCCCGGTCTGATGCTGGCAACACTGCTCGGTCTTGTTTCCTGGTGGATCGCGCGCAAGAATGATTATCCCCGCATGCCAAAAGCCTCGACAGCTCAAAGGATCAAGGCATTCCGGGAAAGTGTCTGGGGACTGTTGCTGATCGTAATCGTTCTCGGCGGAATTTACAGCGGCTTGTTCACCCCGACTGAAGCTGCGGCGATGAGTGCGGTCTACGCCTTTGTAATTGCGGTATTCGTGTATAAAGACATTACCTTCAAAAAGATACCGAAGGTTCTGCTCGATTCAGCCAGCATGTCTGCCATGCTGCTCTATATTATCACCAACGCGGTCCTGTTCTCTTTTCTGATGACCCACGAGCAGATCCCCCAGATTATGGCAGACTGGATTCTGGGCCACAATCTGGGCGTAGTTGCCTTCCTGCTGGTAACCAACGTTCTGCTGCTTCTGGCCGGCAATGTCATGGAACCCTCTTCAATCATCCTGATCCTGGCACCGATCCTGTTTCCGGTTGCCATGAAGCTTGGTATCGACCCGATCCATTTCGGCGTTCTGATCACCGTCAACATGGAAGTCGGTATGTGCCATCCGCCGGTAGGCTTGAATCTTTACGTGGCCAGCGGCATTACCAAGATGGGTATTTCGGAACTTTCGGTAGCGGTCATGCCGTGGCTGATCGCCATGATCGGATTCATGCTGTTGGTCACCTACGTACCGATAATTTCGCTGTGGCTCCCGCGAATGCTGGGGTACTGATGAACAAGTTTTCAGCAGAATAATTTGGATTATCAAAGGGCTTGCCATCCGGCAGGCCCTTTTTTCAGAAAAGTTCTTATGTTTCGCATCTCCGCCTGATCCATTTTTCACATTCAATCACGCAATACACTACGCTTGAAGCGGCGATAATGATTCCCCACTCTTTGAGGCCTATCGGCCGACTGCCAAAAGCGCTGTTCATGATTGGCACGTAGGTAAACAGCAGCTGAAGCAGGATCATGATGCCGACACCGCCGAGAACCCAGTGGTTACTGAACAGGCCGATCCGGAACATTGAATGACGCAACGAACGGCAGTTAAACAGATAAAAGATCTCGCCGAAAACAAAGATATTAACTGCACAGGTTCTTGCGACTTCAACACTCCCCCCCTGCCCCAGCTGCCACTTGAACAGTCCGAATGACCCTGCAAGCAATAAGAATCCGACCGTTACTATACGCATGATCAACTCACCGTTCAGGAGCGGTTTATGGGGATCAAGCGGTGGACGGTTCATTAAACCCGGTTCCTTTGTCTCAAAAGCGAGCATCAACCCCAGAAGCACCGCAGTTGTCATGTTGATCCAGAGAATCTGTACCGGAGTAATCGGTAATTGTACGCCGGCAAAGACCGCCGCCAGAATCACAAGCCCCTCCCCCAGATTGGTCGGCAATGTCCAGATTATGAATTTGACAAGATTGTCGAAAACACCCCTCCCCTCCTCAACCGCCGCTTCTATAGAGGAAAAGTTGTCATCGATCAGCAGCATATCCGCTGCCTCTTTCGCAACCTCGGTACCGGTCATTCCCATGGCCACACCGATATCCGCGCGATGCAGTGCAGGCGCGTCATTCACCCCGTCACCGGTCATGGCGACAACATTCCCTGAAGACTGCAATGCCTCCACCAGTCGCAGTTTCTGCTCCGGAGCAACGCGGGCAAACAATGCCGTACGTAGTACAACCGCAGCAAGCTCATCATCAGAAAGAGCGTGAATATCCCTGCCGGTAAGCGCCGTAAGCTGTCCCGTGCTGTCGGCTTCACCCTGCAGGCCGATTTGACGGGCAATAGCCGCGGCGGTGATGACGTGATCACCGGTGATCATCTTGACCTGAATACCGGCTGCCTGACAAACCCGCACTGCGGCGACAGCCTCAGGCCGGGGCGGATCAATCATCCCCTGCAAACCCAGAAAGGTCAGTCCTTGCGCAACATCATCATGGGTCAGCGCGGCCGGATGATATGACAGTTCAGCACGGGCCAGCGCAAGCACCCGCAGACCTTTTTCCGCCATGACTGCTGTCTGCCGGTGATATTCCTCCACCACCAGGGGGATTGATTCACCCACGTCCGACAGGGCAAAACGGCATCGGGGCAGCAGACTCTCCACCGACCCCTTGAGATAGACAACAAGTCGTTCTCCGTCCCGATGCAGCGTCGCCATGTATTGGTAACGCGATTCAAACGGTATCGCATCCAGTCTGGGGAACAACGGGGAAATCTGCTTTTTGCGTATTCCCGCCTTGCGCGCTGAAACAACAAGGGCTCCCTCGGTCGGATCTCCTTCTACCAGCCATTCTCCACCTACCTGTTTTACCATCGCATCGTTGCAAAGCAGGCCGGCGGTCAGACATTCCATCAAAGCCTTGTTTTCTGAAGGTTTAATCCCGATACCATCCAGACTGAACGTTCCTTCAGGCTCATAGCCGCTTCCGGAAAGATTGAAGAGAGCGCCACCGGTAAATATTTCCTGCACCGTCATCTGGTTCAGTGTCAAGGTGCCGGTCTTGTCCGAACAAATAACGGTGGTACTTCCCAATGTTTCGACAGCAGGCAGCTTGCGGATAATTACATTGCGCTTCGCCATTCTGGATACACCGATCGCCAGAGTGATGGTAACCGCAGCGGGAAGGCCCTCGGGAATAGCCCCGACTGACAGCGCCACGGCCGCCATGAACATGTCAAGCCACGATTCGCCGCGCAATATTCCAATAACAAAGGTAACCGCAGCCAGAAACAGAATGACGTACAGCAGCAGAGAACTGAACCGGGAGATTTTTTTTGTGAGAGGCGTTGCCAAAATATCCGTTGATGCAATCAATTCGTTGATCCGGCCGATCTCGGTTAGGTCTCCGGTCGCGGTCACTACTCCGGTGGCAATCCCGTTGGTTACCAGGGTGGAAGAATAAACCATGTTGATCCGGTCAGGGAGCAGCGTATCAAGGGGAAGCGGCGCAGCATCTTTCTGTACCGGGAGTGACTCTCCGGTCAGTGCGGATTCGTTTATCTGCAGTTCGCGCGTTGACAGCAATCTCAAATCAGCCGGAACCTTGTCGCCGGACTGGAGCAGGACAATATCTCCCGGAACCAGTTCAGAGGAAGGAATAATCCGTCTCGCGCCATCCCGCACAACGGTTGCAGTGGTCGTCAGCGCCTGTGACAGGGCTTCGATTGCCTTAAGCGCCTTTGACTCTTGAATGAAACCGATAACGGCATTAACCAGAACTACCCCATAAATAACCCCCGCATCAACCCACTCTTTGAGAAAGCTGGTGATAATTGCAGAGCCGAGCAGTATATAGATAAGTGGCTGATTAAACTGGCTCAAAAAGAGCATCAGAGGATTTGTAGCGGATTTTCTGGTAAGGCGGTTGGGGCCGAATTGCTCGGTCCGGAGCTCCACCTCAGCACTATCCAATCCCTTCTCCATAGAGATTTCAAGATGGTGGAGCGATTCTTCTCCCGACAAGTGGTGCCACTGCCGGGTAATATCAATTTCCATCAACGCTCCCGTCATGCCTTTAAATAATAACGGCGAAGAATATTCTCCCCGCCGTTATTGTACCGGATAATCATGCTATTTCAATAGCTGGCATTAATCAGGCAATGTCGGCCATTTATTCAGTGAGTGAACAGATTGTGAAGTTCCGGAGAAGCTTGCAGCATGACCGACTGCAAGGCTTCCTGAAGAACAATCCCGGCAAGCAGGTCACGATCTTTAATATCGGTTTTTGATGATTTTGCTTCATACTGGAGCCTCTTGATCAGTTGTCCCGCCTTGTACACATCCATTCCTGCCAGCACCTGACATGTTACTTTAATGTTTGTAAATTCAGAGACCTGATCCAGCTTGATGTCATATTTTGTAAGTTCGATCACCCGCTGTTCGGTCGTTGGCCGCTTTGTAACCATTATGACGGTATAGCCGGCCCTTTTGAATTCAAGGCCGAGCGCCGTCTGAATGATCTCGGCTGAAGAACGAGAACTGTACACGTCGTCAAGTTTTCT
The DNA here is from genome assembly GCA_025355325.1 of Geobacteraceae bacterium. Classification (GTDB taxonomy): domain Bacteria; phylum Desulfobacterota; class Desulfuromonadia; order Geobacterales; family Pseudopelobacteraceae; genus JACRCG01. The sequence continues at coordinate 1,705 of JANXZX010000173.1, read as the reverse complement.
GTTTTCATCATCCGTAACAGTACCAAGTACCCGTTTTACATCAGGTGACCGCGTTTGCTGACTTTCGGGAATAACAATATAGACTTCCCCGCTGCCGCCACGAACCGTCGTTGATGGCTCATAGAGTGTGTCAGAATTGCGAGCGTAACGGACACAGCCATTGACAAGCAACATGCCGACCAGCGAAACGAGGAGAACAGCAAATAGATACGTACGATTCCTGGCGATTGATTCCATTTTCATATCATCTCCCAATTTGGTTTCCTTCTAAAACTGCTAACAGGTATCCTAAAGCAAGTTGCCTGCCACTTCTCCGGCAACAAACAATATATATTTTATTGTTATTTATTGGCGCGTTACAAATAAATATAAAAGCATTAGCGGAAGTCTGACTGTTTGATACCCACACTATTTGATGGAACCTTACCATAGTGCGGAATACGTATAAGGTTCACAAGGCGGAAGGTATTCAATGAAACATCCGGTACTGTAGGATATAGACGGCTATACCGCTAAAATAACCGATCAGTGCCAGACCGCTCATACGCTTGACGTACCAGAAAAAATGAATTTTCTCCAGCCCCATGGCTGCCACGCCGGCTGCCGAGCCGATTATGAGAATTGAACCGCCGGTTCCGGCGCAGTAGGCCATAAACTCCCAGAGAAAACTGTCTGCGGGGTACTGGACCAGGCTGTACATTCCCATAGATGCCGCGACCAACGGTACGTTATCCACAATCGCACTCACCAGACCTATAATAGTGACAATTACATCCTCTCGCCCTACTGTCTTTGCAAGCCAGCCAGCAAGGGCGGACAAGATATGAGTATGTTCAAGAGTTGCGACAGCTAATAAAATACCGATGAAGAAAATAATTGAACTCATGTCTATTTGTTTGAGCGCATGCACCAGTGTCAAACGTTCCTTGACCGAGTCCTCTTTTTTGCTGTGAATCAACTCGCCGACCAGCCACAGAATACCAAGACCGAACAGGATGCCCATGAAAGGCGGGAGGTGGGTTACTGTTTTGAATATCGGCACACAGACCAGAATGCCAAGCCCCATGGAGAACATCAGGTTCTGCTCGAAGAGGGTTGTTTTGTAGTGGTTACCACTCAAAACCGGTTTTTTCGGGCTGACTACCTCACGCCCCCTGAGCAGATAACTGACAACCAGCAACGGTACGATCAGGTTGACCGCCGAGGCAAGAAAAAGACCCTCCATAATCGCCAGAGTGGTTATCTGGCCCCCGATCCAGAGCATGGTGGTGGTCACATCACCGATCGGCGTCCAGGCACCACCGGCATTGGCCGCAATCACAATCATCCCGGCAAAAAACAGACGGTCATCGTGTTTATCCAGCAGCTTTTTCATCAACGAGATCATGACAATGGTGGTTGTAAGATTGTCCAGGACGGCACTGAGAAAAAAGGTTACGAAGCCGACCATCCACATCAAAGTTGAAAGTTTGGTCGTCCGGATACGCGAGGTGATCACCTGAAAACCATTATGGGCGTCAACAACCTCGACAATTGTCATGGCACCCATCAGGAAGAAGACAATCTGTGCGGTGGAAGCCAGTGATTCGTTGAGTTGGCTGCCAACCAGAACATGATCGCCGGTTGATAACGCGTAGACTGTCCAGAGAAGCCCAGCCCCCAATAAAGCAGAGGCTGTTTTGTTGACACCGATCGGATGTTCCAG
>JANXZX010000096.1 GCA_025355325.1 Geobacteraceae bacterium | reverse complement strand
GCGATTGCCATGCTCCTGCCTACCCTTAACATTATTGCCAGCCCTGCCGCCGACTGGTTTGCGTTTCTTCTTGTACCTCTGATTGTTCTGGCACTGATGCGTTCCGGAAAAGCGCTCTTCATGTACCTGAACCTCTATCCGCTGCTTGTAACGATGATTCTGCTCGCTCACACCTGAAATTGGCAACCAGGGCATATTAGATTATTCGATATTTCTGTGGTACGCTTCAGCATTAAAATCGAGGTGGCATCTATGAAAATATTTATCAGCGGAGGGACCGGGTTTGTCGGCGGGCATGTATGTCGGGCTTTGCGTGAACGCGGGCATGAGGTGCGGTTGCTTATTCGCCGCCAGAATCACACGACTGAGAAAGGCATCGAATATATCGAGGGCGATGTCACCCACCCGGCAAGTTTTGTCGAAGGACTGACCGGCTGCGATGCCGTTATCAATCTGGTCGGCATCATTCGGGAATTTCCATTTAAAGGGATCACCTTTGATAAACTGCACGTCCAGGCCACTAATACCATGCTGGAGGTCACCCGCAAGGCGGGCATCAAGCGTTATCTGCAGATGTCTGCGCTCGGCACCCGTCCGGATGCGGTTTCTGCATACCACCGGACCAAGTGGCGCGCGGAGGAGGCTGTTCGGGAAAGCGGCCTGGAATGGACAATCTTCCGCCCGTCTTTAGTCTTCGGGCCGCACGACGCCTTCATAAACATGCTGGCAGCGCAGTTGCGGCTTGCCCCGGTCATGCCGGTCATCGGCAACGGCCGTTACCGGCTGCAGCCGATTCATGCCGATGATGTGGCACGTTGTTTTGCCCAGGCGCTCGAAATGCCGGAAACAATCGGTCAGACATATGAATTGTGCGGCAAAGACCGGGTGAGCTACGAAGAGCTGCTTGACATGATTGCGGCAGCCATGGGGAGAATGCGTCCGATCAAACCGCATGCGCCGCTTGGCTTGATGAAGCTGATCATTCCGATAATGCAGCAGGTGCCGCAGTTTCCGATCACGATGGATCAGTTGCAGATGCTACTGGAAGAGAGTATTTGCGACGGTGAATGGCAAAAAACATTCAAATTTGAACCACGTGGTTTGCAGGAAGGCATCAGCGAATACCTGTGTAAAACTTGACCAACAAGCCGAACTATTGTATAAAAACGCATGATTATTTTGAATTTCAATAAGATAGCTTTATCTGTTGCTGTGTTGGCGCTGTTATCGCTGGCATCGGTTGCTCATTCGGCCAATCTTCCGGACGAAGACCTGCCGCTGCTGCAAGAACTCTCTTCGCCGGTTACAACCATCCTTGAAGAGCTCGTGCTCAAGAGCAGTTCGTTTGAATCGGTCGAAGGCTTTGCTTCCTACTATGCCCGCCGCTTTGAGGGACGTCGCACCACGTCCGGCCACCGCTACAACCCCGACAAGTTAACCGCCGCCCACGAAAGCCTGCCGCTCGGCACGGTGGTTAAAGTTGTCAATCCGGTCAGCAAACAATCCGTTCTCGTCACCGTTACCGACCGCTGCGCTTCGAAAGCTTTCCACTTCATTGACCTCTCCCGCGCTGCTGCCAAAAAAATAGGCCTGTGGGGCAAGGGCAAGATCAAAGTTGTTATCACCCCTCTCCTCGAAGACCGCTTGGAAGAACCCGCGTAATTTTTTGCCTGCTGGCCCTTCTCGGCTTCAAAAATTTTCATCGCACCAAATAACTACCCCAGCAAAAACTCAAAATCCTCCCGCGTCAATCCTGCACCGCCGCCACCAGTCCCTTCTTCAAGGATTGCTTTGTAGAGCTGCAGTTTTTGCGCCTTCAACGCCATCATTTTTTCTTCAATTGTGTGGCGCATGATCAGAGGAGTTCTGGGTACAGTTTATAAAATTATCCATAACATATTCCACTTGACCATTATACGCTCAGGACGTACATTACATCTATGCACACATTTATTGAATTGCGCCCATTTGCAACGGTCCGCGACAAGTATCTGAATGACGACGAGTTCACGGCCTTTCAGCATTATCTGACCGCCCATCCTGACGCTGGAGACGTAATTCCTCGTTCCGGCGGCTGCCGTAAGCTGCGATGGGCAATTGAGGGACGAGGAAAAAGAGGTGGTGTGCGTGTTATCTATTTCTTGCGTCTCAATTCAGGACAAATTGTGCTGGTTACAATGTATGCGAAGAACGTACAGGAAAACATCGACCCCAACTTGTTAAAACGCCTCAAGGAGGTTTTTGAAAATGGCTAAACTATCCGAAAAAGAACTGGCTGAATGGGAAAATAAGCGTGATTTGAATGCCGAGCTATTGCAGGCTTTGCATGATATGAAACGCGGCGAATGGGCCAGAAAAACGGAATTTACACCACAAGCTGATGGATCAATTCGTCGAGTTATTTTGAGACGTGACGGAACAATTGAAAAAGATGAAATAATCGCAGCGGAAAAAGCACAAGTTGCGGTTGCAAGGGCTGCAACGGGACTATCTCAAGCACCATTTGCCAGGCTTTTGGGTGTTTCAGTCCGCACGCTTCAAGAATGGGAACAAGGCAGAAAAATTCCGTCGGGAGCTGCTGCTACGCTACTGAAAGTGGCTACACGGCATCCTGAAGTACTGCAAGAACTGGCTGCGTAAAAGGTTAGGAACATTAGGGTGTGTCTATACTGCGAATTTTTTGCAGATGGTCATGCCCTTTGATTTTTCCCCGGAAAGAGAAAAAGCAGGGGGACGTTGCTAGCTAACCAACTAACACACTGCCAATCGACTTTGAAAATTGACCCACCGCCCCATAAGGGAATTATTACCGTTTCACGAGTAGGTTCACCCCAGCAAAAATTCAAAATCCTCTCGCGTCAATCCTGCACCGCCGCCACCAGTCCCTTCTTCAAGGATCGCTTTATAGAGCTGCAGCTTCTGCGCCTTCAACGCCATCATTTTTTCTTCAATAGTGTGGCGCATGATCAGGCGGGTTATGGTGACCTGCCCGGTCTGGCCGATGCGGTGGGCGCGGTCGGACGCCTGATTTTCCACCGCCGGATTCCACCAGGGATCCATATGGTAGACGTAAGTAGCGCGGGTCAGATTAAGTCCCTTGCCTCCCGCTTTGAGGCTGATCAGAAAGACCGCCGGTTCCGCTGAATCCTGAAATGCCTGCACCAGTTTTTTTCGCTGCGGAACCGGTGTTGAGCCATCCAGCCTCAAGCAGGTAAAGCCCTGTTTTTTGAGTCCGGTTTCGATCAGGTCAAGGTAGCTGGTGAACTGGGAGAAAACCAGGGAACTGTGCCCTTCGTCGCGCAGTTCGGCCAGCTGCTCCGCCAGAAATTCCAGCTTTGGCGAAGCATCACTGGCTCCCGGTGATGCCAGGGCAGGTGCCAGGCATATTTGCCGCAGACGCAGGATAGCCGTCAGGGCAATAATGCGGGCCTGCGCCGGAATGTGGCTTTCGTAGGCTTCCTTGATCTTGGCGCGCACTTCCTCCACCGTCCGCTGGTAAAATACTCTCTGTTTTGTCGTCAGTTCCAGCGGGATATCCATCTCAATTTTTGGCGGTAGTTCGTTGGCGATCAGCTGTTTTGTCCGGCGCAGGACAAAGGGGCGGGTACGCCCGATAAGTCGCGCCGTACCGGCAGCGCCATCACGGCTGATGGTACGGCTGAACTGTTCACGCGTCCCCAACAGACCGGGGAGGCAGAGATCCATAATGGCAAAGTATTCCCCCAGATGGTTTTCCACCGGCGTACCGGTCAACGCGAGTGAAAAGGCGCCTTTCAGCATGCGGACAGCATTGGTGGTGGCCGCCTGGAGGTTTTTCACCACCTGGGTTTCGTCGAAGATCAGAACGTTAAAGCGTTGTTCGGCCAGCAGGGCGCAGTCGCGCTGGACGATGCCGTAGCTGGTAATGATAATGTCGTGAGTGGAAAATTCAGCGGTGCTGCGGCCGCTGCCGGTGTAGAGCATGACCCGGGCGGTCGGAAGAAAACGGGCAATTTCCGCTTCCCAGTTGAAAAGCAGTGACGGCGGCGCAACCACCAGGTGCGGAGTTCCCGGCGCGGCTGACGAGGGAAGCTCGCCGGAGATGATACCGGCCAGCAGGGTGATGCCCTGCACAGTCTTGCCCAATCCCATGTCATCGGCCAGACAGGCGCCGAAGCGGTGCTCGTAGAGAAAGGCCAGCCAGTGCCAGGCATCCACCTGATAATGGCGCAGGGTAACAACGAGTCCCTGCGGCAGTGGACGTTCCGCTATGGATGAAAAATTGAGCAGACTTTCAAGTATCCGGGCATCTTCCTCCGAAAGCTTGACCTGCACACCGTGGGTACGCAGTTGCAGCCAGTCCAGAATTTGCAGGCGGGGCACACGAACCAGCTCCTGCTCACCTTTTTTCTTTTTTTTGCCCGACGATGGAAGTGCACCGGAAAGCATGGCCAGCACCTGGGCGCTGACGTCATCAAGAAGCATCAGCCTGCCGTCGCGCTGGAGAATACTGCCGCCGTTCAGCAGACCGCGCAGTTCCTCCTCCGTCAGTATTTCCCCATTGCAGCGAATCTCAGGCTTTAACTCAAACCAGTCCTGGCTGCTGTGGGTGGCATCCAGAGAGAATTCCCACGATGCCGCCGTCAATGGTTCACTGCCGACGCGAAGCGCAAACCCCTCCGCTTGCAGACGTTCCGCCAACTCCGGCAATTTTTTAAGCAGCTTGTCCGGGGCAAGCTCGATCATCACCGGCGCAGTGCCGCCGGTAAAAACCTCCAGCCCGAACAGCTCGAACAGAATCCTCAGCAGCCTCGCCTGGGCGTGGTGATCGTCTTTCAAAAACCGCCAGCCACCAGGGGATGCCATAACAATAATCATCGATTGCTGCCACGATTCACTGAGAAGCGTGAGGAGTTTTTTTGCCTCCCGCTTTACATCCCTTTTCAGGAAATCGGATGAACCGGTTACGGAGCGGATGATAGTATTTCGTGCCGTCGGCCGGTCTTCGTCCATCAGCAGGAATCCCGCCTCAATAATCGCCCGGACCCGTTTTCTGGTCTTCATTGGAGCCGATAGATTCGTGCGGTAAAGCGGATTGAACAGCCAGAAGGCAGAGGGGGAAAACGGAAAGGCCCCTTCTTCAGATTGGGTAACCGGCACAAGGGAAACAGTCGTACCGGTCAGACCACTTGGAATATCCAGCAGACAGACTTGCGAGTTCACGTGAAATTCTGCCGGGGTACCACCATTCAACCGAAAATGACAATGGCTGTCCGGATTATTGATTGCTTCGGGAAAAAGGCGGATGACCGCGCTATTGAACAGTTCAAACGGCGCGATGAAGGTGTGGCGCAGGCGACGAAGCTCCGGCATTATCGGGGATTCCGTGGCGTCACTGTCATCCCACTCTTCTTCGTTCCACTCTTCATCATCCCACTCGCCTTCGTCGAAAACATCACACGCGGCATCCAGTTCCTCGAAAGCAGACTCCCAGTTCTTCCACGCAAGACGATTTACAACCGGCACGACAACACCGGCAGCAACATCAAACAAGAGTTGGCCATGCACAATGGAATCGGGCGGAAGCGGCACACCATCGGCAAAGGCTCGGGAAACGTGGACTTCATTATCCCGGATGTCAAAGGTGATTCCGGCGGTACATGGACAATCGCTTTTGTAGGTGAGCGTTGTTTCGCGGCCAACGATATCGCGGAAAATGATCGGGTAGGCTCCGTCGGTTATTTCGAGAAATTTTTCAAAATAGCGCTGAGAAGAATCATACACATAGTGAGACGCCACAAAGCGCATCAGCTCCCGTGGCAAACCCTGCGCCGTCCAGCCGTAGACCGTCTCATCACCACGCTTGATTGTGCCGCGAATGGTGTCGCCACGCCCGGTCTGTTCTATCAGCAGGCGATATTTTGATGGTTTTTCCCAGGATTGAAGCTGTTGCACGGTTTTCTCATTTCTGTTTGCGGTACAAATGGCGTTTTTCTGAATATCTCAAACGGCACAACCGAGCCACTATATACCCAATACCGGTGCACATCAATCCTGACCTTGCGGTCGGATATATTTGGGAAAACCGACGGTGTTTCCCTCGACTGATGCCTGAATGGCGCCCTTGTAACCGGCTTTGATCTCATTCAGGAAGGGCTGGAAGCTATGGAACCGGAAGAAATTGAAGAGGAACCGAATGATGATCCGAAAGATAATAACGTCCGATTGAGTGCCGATGCCGACCTCCCTTGGCCGAATCCTGACTTAGGAGAAAAGAGGGACGCCTCCCATTTTTTCAGAAGTTTTACAGATAAACGGGGAACCGCTGAAAGGCGGCTCCCCGTTTATCAAATTGACTAATTTATTCAGATTGGATAGTATTGCCTCATATGGAAAAGCGCACTCCTCATTATGACCTAGCCGCTGTACAAGTAATTGTTGCTGATCAAGCAAACAGACCTTTCACAGTAATAGCCTTGCGTGGCGGTCTTGAGCTTGGTTTGTCAGAACCAGAGATGCGGCTAGTGGTCCTGTCTCTTTCCCGCAGAAATTTTTATAAGTCAATGACCACCCATGCGGATCACAAAGAGTGGCAGGACGTGTACCACGGTACAACAGAAGAAGGTGTAGCAGTTTACATAAAGATTACCGCCTACACAGATGGTCGCCCTCCGATTATCCAGTTTAAGGCAAAGTGAGGTAGAACTATGAAATGTCCAGCTTGTGGCAATATAGAAATGGTTACCAAAATCCAGGATGAAACCCTTACCTACAGTGGGCAATCCTTAACATTGCATTCAATGAAAGGAAATTTTTGTCCTGTATGCGATGAGGGGATTTGGGATGAAGAAAGCTATCATCGTTACACCGAAGCACAAGCTGCTATCGTTCGAGCAGTGAAAGGTAATGTGAGCGCCGATATTCGGCGTATTCGTAAGAGCCTTAAACTCACACAAACCGAACTGTCAGAGGTTGTTGGTATCGGTAAAGTTGCTTTCTCACGTTACGAGCGAGGTGAGACCAAGCCACCGAACCCTTTGGTAATACTTTTGAAGTTAGTAGAAAGACATCCTGATCTCCTTGCAGAAATTGGTTATCAGCACGAAAAGCGTCACGGGTAGAAAGGAAGAGATATGAAGAAGAAATACACTGAAGCTCAGAAGGACGAGCTTATCTGAGTCTTTCAACCATTCGTGAAGAGCTTGTTCGTAGTCGGTCATTTGTCGCACGTCAAGAGCTGAAACATTACGGAGATGATTTAGATACGTTGGCTTTTCACATATATTTGGGGAACACAACAGAGTTTCCCTCGACCGAAGGCTGAATGGTGCCCTTATACCGGATGGCCCCGCCGCCGAACAGGAGAGAACCATATTTCCCATAGTGGGTGATTTTAGGGACATACTGCTCGGCTGCCGCCCTGGAAAGCGGCTGAAAAAGTGCAACTACCCGTCCCGAGGGTTGCGGCTGCCGCGATACCATAAACAGCAGGCCGTCAGGAGCGTGCACAACATTTTCATACGCGGAAAATTCCGCGTCACGAAGAGTAATTCCAACCGGAAGCGCAGGCAGCAGCGAGCGGTCTTTCGGAGTCCCGCAGAATATCAGGTCGTGCCCGCGCACACGCGCCGCATTGAGCTCCTCTTCCCGTATCACGGCAGTTTTCCCCTGCCCCAGCGATTCCAGCAAGCGCCCGAATGTTTCCCCCGTGGCACGGCATTGCCCCGTCATAACGGCAAGGAGCTGTTTCGAACCTTTGATGCTGTTGACCGTTACCGGTATCTCACCGGGATCAAGTACGCGGAACAGATCAGCATCAGGATCGAGGGACACACGCCGGGGCTCTGCTGGACCGGAGATATTGAATGTGGTCACCCCCTGAGATACCGGCAGTATCTTCCGAACCGGTATACCATCGGTCTCCAGCAGAAGCGGCAGTCGCATTTCGTAGTACGGAGCGGTCTGTACAATCGTACCGGAGACAACCCATCCCGTTACTTCCTGACGACGAGTCACGTTTGAGAGGACGAAGTGCGGCCCGCTCGGGCGGGAGAACCACTGTTTCATGATAGAGGAAACGTCTCTGCCGGAGCTGCGGGAGAAAGTGCGTTCAAAATCGCTCCACGCTGCCGACCGGTACATCCGTTCGCGGCAGAGGTCTCGCAACGCTCCAAAGAACGCACGGTCACCGATCTCGCTGCGGATCATGTGAAAAACCATGGCGCTCTTGCCGTAGCCAATAGTGCGGGAGGCCGGATCAACGCGGCTGGTGAAACCGGAGAGCGGAAAATCACTGTCAGGCGCTACGAGCGAGGCATAATCGGCGAGAAGCTGTCTTCGGTAATCACGCCCCTCAGTGGCGGAACGCTTCTCTTTCAGCAGATAGTCCGCCAGATAGGTGACCAGTCCCTCCGACCAGTTCCCTTCCCGCTGATCAACATCGATCCCGTTGCCCCACCAGGAATGGGCAATTTCGTGGGGAAAGCTGGTGTCGATGATGAACGGAAGCCTGATAATGGAGCCGCCAAGCAGCGTGAAGGAGGGAAAACCGTACCCGGTCGGAAAAAAGTTCTCCACAACAGCAAACTTTTCAAAGGGATAGGGACCAAAAAGATCGCTGTAAAAGCGGAGGTATTTGGCAGCAGCCTCAAGGTAGCGGGACGACAGTGCTGCATTCTGCGGGTAGAAGTATGTATAGAGATCAACTCCGTCCACCCGCTTTTCTTCAATACGGTAGGGACCGGCGCAGAGGGACAGTATGCCGACCGGATTGGCCTCTTCCCAGACAGAGTGGGTGATGGCTCCCGCAGTTCCCCTCGACACCCTTTTCCCGTTCGTCACCGCTTCGATCCCTGCCGGTGCGCTGATCCGGATGGAGCGTGTTCGCGGCGTTGACGGCGGGGCAGGGTACCATCCCGCACCGGCACCGAGAAAGGTACCCTGTGCGGAAATAACTCCGTTAATTCCGTAAGTCGGATCCTCACTACTGCCGGAGTTCAGCGGCAGGGAGTCGTTATACACCGCACTGTAGACTACCGTAACCGGGACGGTTCCAGATCCGCCCGTCTTAGGAATATCCAGAGAAAGCACTCCTCCAGAAAATGAAAACGGGAGGTGCTCACCGGAAACCGTAACAGCCCCGACTTTTGCTGTTGGAGAAAGCCTCAGGGAAACCGTGCGAGTCCCAGCGGCAAACGAGATCGTGCTCTCGCCACTCACGCTATGATCCGCCGGTTTCAGGGTCACGAAGATGTCCTGCCGCTCGACTTTCGGCCCGTCAAAATCAGCGTAGGCGGCGGAAACCTGATAAAGAGCAGATAAAAAAGATACCAACAGCACAACAAAACGATTCATTAGTACACCTCCGGATTCAACTATCAGTGGAGGCTCTTGCAAAAGTCTATTTAAGTCCCCTCCCCCCTTGCGGG
>JANXZX010000036.1 GCA_025355325.1 Geobacteraceae bacterium | reverse complement strand
GCTTCAATCTGGCGGATTCGTTCCCGTGTGACGCCAAATTGCTGGCCGATAACGTCGAGGGTTTGAGGGTCGTTATCGTCAAGTCCGAAGCGAAGTGTAATAATTTTTCGCTCATTTTCGGTAAGTTCACTGAAATGACCGGAGATCAACTCAAACATGTTGCTGTTCTCAAGTTGATCAGCGGGAGCGGTCAGCAGGGTGTCTTCGACGGTGTCAATCAAGGCAAAGTCGTTGCCGTCCCCGATCGGAGCTTCTATGGAACATGTGTGGCGCAAGAGTGACATCAGACGGTGAACATGCTGAATTTTTACTTTCATGGATTCGGCAATTTCCTGAATTTCAGGTTCCCTATTCAGCTCATGGGAAAGTTTGCAGGTAATCCGGATCATGCGCCCTATGTCGTCAGAAACATGAACCGGCAGACGGATTGTACGGGATTGGTTAATAAGCGCCCGTTCAATCGATTGACGAATCCACCAGGTTGCGTAGGTGGAAAAACGGCACTCTTTTGCCAGGTTGAAACGCTCAACAGATTTAATCAGCCCGAGATTGCCCTCTTCAATAAGGTCGAGAAACGGCAAGCCACGGTTCATATAGCGCTTGGCTATTTTAACAACCAGCCGCAGATTTGATTCGATCATCTTGTTGCGGGCGGCTCCATCGCCTTTCTCGATTTTCCGGGCGAGTTCCTTTTCGGCATCGGCAGTCAGGAGCGGAGTGCGCTGTATATCGCGCAGGTAGATTTTAATAGCGTCATCGTAGCGCTCAAGTTCAACCGGCGGAATCTCTTCCTCGATCTCGTCGTCTATGAATTCGTCATCCGGGGGCAAGACAGGCTCTTCAATGTCATTGAATCCCAGTGCGGAAAGCACCGCCAGTGGCGATTCATCAATAAAGTCGTGAAGAGGGAGAGCTTCGTTTCCAACATGCGTGGTATTGACGGGTATTTTGGGTTTCATGACTGCCATCCCTGTTTGCCGATCAGCGGTACAAAGCGGCAGAAGACAGATAATTCCTGCTGTAATTCACCATTCTCATCTTTTGTAATGGTAATCAACTGCTGGTCAGTGCCGGTCCCTACCGGGATTACCAGGCGCCCGCCAGGTGCAAGTTGGTCAATCAGGATTGAGGGAACTTCCGGCGCACCCGCTGTTACGATGATGGCATCAAAAGGAGCCTCTTCCTCCCATCCGATCGGACTTCCTTCACTGTCATTGATGCGTAGCTGGACATTGAAAAGTTTCAGGGAATCGAGGCATTTTCTGGCCTGGAGAGCAAGAGGGCGGATGCGCTCTGCCGAATAGACCCTGTCTGCAAGTGTGGCGAGAAGTGCGGTTTGATAACCGGAACCGGTACCGATCTCAAGCACTTTTTCCGTGCCGGTCAGCGCCAGTTTTTCGGTCATCAGTGCAACTATGTAGGGCTGTGAAATAGTCTGCTTTTCACCGATCGGGAGTGCCTTGTCACTGTAGGCCTGGGCGGCAAAGGCCTCCTGGACGAAAATATGACGGGGGATTTTCAGCATGGCGTCAATGACTCTACGGTCGCGAATTTCGCGAGCAACGATCTGGTCATTCACCATTTTTTTTCTCGTAATCTCAAAATTCACAAAAACCCCATCCCGCTAACCGGAATTTATTTACGTTTTCAATCCGTTGCTACAATCAACAGATGCAGGTTCTTCATTGGCTGGAAAGGCGAAGACTATAACAGGAGATCTCCCGAATGTCCATATGCGTCAAAACGTCCAACTGTTCAAAATCGGTAGTGATTGGTGGTTTGTCAGATCAAGATGCAACGGGGTGATAGATACGTGCTGACGGTTAATTGCGTAAAAATCGGTGCCGGGTTCATCGTTGAGTTGCGGTTCCTCACTGCCGACCCAAAAGTACTTGCGCCCGCGAGGATCTGTTTTGTCGACGATCTTGCCGATGAAGGAGCGTTTGCCCTGACGGGTTATCAGCGGTGACTGCATGTTATCAAGCGGGCAATTTGGAATGTTGACGTTCAGGAATGTATCGGCAGGAAGGCCGTTGGCGATCACCTGACGTGCAACCGTGACAGCCATCTGTGCTGCATCGGTGAAATATTTGCTTGACTCAAAAGTTGCCAGGGAAAAGGCAATTGCCGGAATACCCATCAGGTTGGCTTCCATGGCTGCCGCAACCGTACCGGAGTAGGTTACGTCATCACCCAGATTGGCTCCATGGTTGATGCCGGAAACCACCAGATCCGGCGTGATCGGCAGCATATTGTGAATGCCCATATTAACGCAATCGGTGGGGGTGCCGTCCACGGCATACCACCCTTCATACAGCTTGAAAATGCGCAACGGTGAGTGCAGGGTCAGGGAATGGCCGGCGGCGCTTCGCTCGCGGTCAGGGGCGACAACGGTAACGGTACCCAATTCTTTCATTGCTTCAGCCAATGCGCGGATGCCGGCGGCGTGAATGCCGTCATCGTTCGTAATCATAATGTTCATGGAACCGGTCCTCGCGCTCTGTAATTGAATACAGTGATTTATCGCAGAATTTGCGAGTCAAATCAAGCTGCTCTCGCTTTCTGATTTTGTGTTTACAAAGTAGCAGTAAGTCGTTACATTCGGGAACTAAATTAAGCAGCGTATGGCATATATTATTAACCCCGTGGGAGGTACGGCAATGAAGGCAGTTTTGATAAGCGCTTTTGGCGGTGTGGATGTTCTGTCGGTAGGTGAGGCTGAAAAGCCAAGTCCAGCAGAGGGGCAGGTGCTTGTAAAAGTTATGGCAACATCGATCAATCGTCCGGATCTGGTGCAGCGTGAAGGGAAGTATCCGCCGCCACCGGGGGATTCCGAAATTCTCGGACTGGAAGTTGCCGGTGTTATTGAGGCATTGGGTGCCGGTGTCACCGGATGGCAGATCGGTGAACGGGTCATGACGCTGGTCGGTGGCGGTGGCTATGCCGAGTTCGCGGTGGCATATGCCGGTCACCTGATGCGCATTCCGGAGAGCATGAGTTTCGAAGAGGCGGCGTGCGTCTGTGAATCATACATTACGGCATTTTTAAACGTGTTCATGATCGGAGAATTCAGGGATTCCCAAACCGCTATTCTGCATGGCGGCGGTGGCGGCGTTAATACCGCTGCGATTCAGCTCTGCAGGACGCTAACTCCGTCAAGTAAGCTTATTGTAACCGCGTCTCCGGCAAAAATGGACCGGGTCAAGGAGATTGGCGCCGACTTCCTGATTAACTTCCACGAAACACCCGATTTTACAGAAGTTGTAAAGGAGTTTACGAATAAAAAGGGTGTCGATCTGGTTTTGGATCATGTCGGCGCCAAATATCTCGCTCCCAACATGAATTCACTTGGCTACAAGGGACGATTGGTCATTATCGGTGTAGTTAGCGGTATCAAGGCCGAGCTTAACCTGGCGCTGATGATGGTGAAACGTCAGCAGATCATCGGGAGCGTTCTCCGTTCGCGACCGGTTGCAGAAAAGGCGGAAATTGTCGCTGAATTTACCCGTCGCGCCCTGCCGCGGTTTGCTGATCGAAGTATCGTTCCGATAATCGAAAAGGTTTTCAGTATTGATCAGGTTGCCGATGCCCACCGCATGATGGAAGAGGACAAGCACTTCGGCAAGATCGTTCTCAGAATCCAGTAAGCTTCAGCTTCGCGCAATAGCGCGTAATTTGCACTATGGCATTTAGTCGCAATTTTTTGTATAATTCGCAGGATATACATCATTTATTTGGAGGAATCAGATGTCAGATCAGAATCCGCAGGTTATGCTGGAAACATCAATGGGTGCTATCAAGATTGAGCTTTTTAAGGAGAAAGCCCCGATCACCGTCAGAAACTTTCTCTCCTACGTCAAGGACGGCTTTTACGACGGGCTGGTATTTCACCGTGTTATCAAAGACTTTATGATTCAGGGTGGAGGAATGAATGAAAATCTGGAAGTTAAAAAACCCAAGTTTGCCATCAAAAACGAGGCCACCAACGGGCTGCTGAACAAGCGTGGCACACTGGCAATGGCTCGCACATCGGCTGTTGATTCGGCGACCTGCCAGTTTTTTATCAATACAGTTGATAATGCGTTTCTTGATCACAAGGGGAAACACCAGGATCATTTTGGCTACTGTGTTTTTGCCCAGGTGCTTGACGGAATGGACGTGGTTGATCAGATTCGGGCAGTAAAAACCGGAAGCAAGAACGGTCATACAGATGTGCCGGTGGAACCGGTTTTTATCACATCCGCACGACTGATAGAACAGGAGGCTTGAAATGGAAAACGATCAGGTCTGCTATACGTTTGATGCCGCGCTCGAAATGGCGATCACCATGGAAGAGGAAGGGTTCCGCAATTACCTGTACGCGATCCGGCAATTGACCAACAAAGGGGCCAAGGATCTGCTGCGCGGCAATGCTCTGGATGAGTTGAACCACAAGCATCAGCTGGAGAAAGCACTGCTTGAGGGGCGAATGGATGGCGGAGAGGATCTTGACAAGCCTATTCCTACCATGCACCTTGATTACCTTTTTAAAAAACAGGAACTCGGTCCTCATTCCGGGGTGCGTGAGGCGCTAATCTATGCCATCCATCTGGAAAAGGGTGCCGTGGATTTCTATGGTAAAGTTTCAAGCGGCTGTACAGGGGCACCTATGGGAAAGCTGTTTGCTCAGCTTCATCAAGAGGAAAGCCGCCATCTGCAAGCTCTTGAAGATCTCTACGAACAGCATTTCATGACGGAAAACTGAAATGTATGGGGGATGTAAATGAAGCTGGTTAAACTGATAACGGCAGCAATGTTGCTGTTGGTGACGTGTGCCGCCTTGGTAAATGCTGGTGAAGGCAGGTTTGTCTCTTCCAGAAAGACCGTTGAGGACAAACGTACCGGCCTGGTTTGGGTACGAGACGCAAACCTTGGAACGTTTGATTGGATTGGGGCCACTGAGTTCGTGAGTGAGCTGAACAAAAATGAATTCGCCGGTTTTAGCGACTGGAGACTGCCGAAAAAAGACGAACTGGGCACTTTGGTAACGTATGCTGTGAGAGCCGGCTATACCGGCGGTGATAGGGATCTTGCTCCGTATCAACTGTTTAACCGGCAGGAATATAAGGAAGTTCGGCCCTTCTGGTACTGGACGTCGGAACAGTGTGAGAATAACAAATCTTCTGCATGGGTCATAAGCATGTACTACGGCACCGAACGTGGCGAAATCAAGGACCATACCGCAGGAGTCTGGCCTGTTCGTGGCGGAAAATAGATAAAGAGAACAAGGGGGAATGATTGGAACATCTGCTTCAGCAACTTCACGAATCATTACTTACACATGGAAGACCGGTTCAGATTGCGTTTCATATTTATGAAATTTTGAGCGAAGCCGGATATGATGACGAACTGATCGAAGAGATATCATCGGCATTGACCGACATTGTTGCATGATTGAAAACTGACAGAATGCATTAGGTGCATTTTTGTGGACTAAACAGAACCGGCCGACCAGCGCATCATTCGTGAGATGAGCTGGTCGGCCGGTTTTCTTTTTTTCGAGCTGATAAAGACTACGGGAAGTTTATGCGCAGGCCCTCATCAGTAGTAGTGATAGTATGTGCAGGAATTCCGGCCGCTCTCGAATCAATAACAACACGAATATTGTGAGGCGATACACCGATACGGGCTTTTGAAATCCCGAATTTCTTGATGGAAATGGTCTTTTGTTTCTGGTTAATTTTTTTGCCGGCAATATCAATGACGATGCGGTCGGGGCCAGATATTCTGGTTGCCTTGTAATCCGTAACAGGCTGGTTAGTGCGAATGTCGATATACGATTCGCCAGTGGTAATTGCCTTTATCGTCATCGCCGGGTAACTCGTCTGAACAACGGCGACAGGAACGACCGGCTCAAGTTTTGGGATTTTTGCTACAGGTGATACGGCGGTGCCCGCTGCAAGCGCTGTCGCTGCTGGTGGAACAACGGTTTTTGGAGAAGGTTCATCGATTTCCAATGAATCTTCTTCAGGGCGAGGAGGTACAGCTGCGGTTTCATTCTTTAGCGAAGTATCAGATGACTGAACAGGTTTGGGGTCCGGTGTGGCGTCCTGCTTTGTCTTTGAATTGTCTTGTGATACCGAAGGTGTGCCAAACGTCACGGTCAGCCGTTTGCGGTCTGGTGTGGCGCTCACGGAAATGCCTGATTCAGACACGAGATTAAAAATGATACGACTGACGATGATTCCGGATATCTGAGCTTTATCGACGCTGATGCTGGAAATCATGCCTTTATTAACGACAATCAGAGGCTCCACTTTTTCCGGATCAGCTTCGGCAATATCAACAACCGCCCGCGCCTGACCGGGGATTGCATAAAAGGTGTATGTCATTGCAATGTCAGCGGAAATTTCAACCGATACGGTACTTCCCGCGACAACCGGTGTGACATCAAGTAATTCCGCGGCTAAAACAGATGAATTCATACACCCGAGGAGTATAAACAGTATTAAGGCAGGTAGAGTTTTTTTCATATTTTGAATATCTCCTCGGAGCCTGTTCGGTAACGGAACCGGTTGCGTCAAAAATCTTTTAGATCGTCATCGGAAAAATCAAGAGATTCTGAAACGTTTGCAGCGTTAAGGCGGACGCCGATGTCTCTAAAACCGGGGTTTGCGGAGTGTATCTCGTTCAACAGAATGTTTGCCTCTTCTCTTTTGCCTGCGAATTCATATCCTGTTGCCAGTTCATATTTTATGGCACAACTCTCTTCCTCACGTAATCCCGGCTTTAACAACGTCTGGAGCATGCTGATGGCTTTATCCAGTTCACCACGCTCTCTCAGGCATGCACACTGCATTATCAGACACTCAACACGGCGTGACGGGTCTTGGGAAGCCTGGCGGAACTCGTTGATGGCTTCATCATATAATCCCATCTCCTTGAATGCCTGACCCAGATCAAAATGTGACTGCATGTCGGAGGTATCCATTTCGTTACCGAACTTGACTGATCGCGGAGCGGTGTTGATGGAGCCAAACAGGTCATCAAGCGATCCAAGCTCATCATCAATGCTTGATGCGGAAATGGTTTCCTGATCCTCCGGGCCAAAGGAGGTATCGAGATCGAGATCGATATCAAGATCGATTTCAATCTCCTCTTCGAACATCCGGGCCTCGTCAGTAATTGACTCTACGTCGGATGACCCGTCTTCGGGAGAAAGTTCGATGTCAAAAGATTCGAAGGCGGAGGGTCCTTCCTGTTCAAAAGCACTCTCGTCGGAGAACGACGGCTCAAGTTCCTGAATCTCGTCAGTAATCGACACTGCACCGAATGGCCGGTCTTCTGATGCTGATTCAACGGATTCTTCAAGATCAGGAAGTTCTATAACAGAGAGTGTTTCCTGTTCAAAGGCGCTCTCCACTGAAACTGGTGATTCACCAGTTTCGTCAGCTTCTGCTGTCTGCTCTCCGAATACACCAGCCGACAATTCAAGTTCTATATCATCAGTTTGCCCGTCTGCGGCAGCAGATTGAAGTGACTGCAATCGCGAAGTCAGGGGCCGGATCACTTTTTCGTTGCCGCTTGCGGTGGCAACCCTGATAAGTCCTTCCAAAACTCGAATGTTGATCGGATCTATCTTGTCAAGTGCATGATAAACCTGGTCAAGTTCCTGAAAAAAACCGGCCTGGATCAGGCCCGCTTCGTATAAATCAAGCAGTTCCAGCGCGGCTTCAAGGTTTTGCTCTGCTGTGACAGAGGAAATGATGCCGAACATGGCCGCAGGTTCCGATGGAAAAAACTTGAGGTAGTTCTGAAAGGCCAGCTTTACTTTCTGTGGCTGTTCCAGCTTCTGGTATGCCTGTACTATCAGGTTCCAAAGGACTTTGTTTTTAGGGTTGTTGCGCAGAAGAGTTTGGATGCTGTCAATTGTGGAGGCGGCGTTGCCGAGCTGAATCTGCTCGGAGATCACCTCAATCATGAAGTCAGGTTTGTCGGGAAAAAGCTGTAGTATACGGGAGCTGATTTTTGAAAGCATCATGCTGTCATTGCGCTCAATAACCAGGGAAACTATCTTAGAAAATAAGGTGTATGAATCAGCCTTCCGGTCTTGTTGAAAGTAACCTTCGGCAAGTTTAATTTTTATTGGAATGTTTTGCGGGTCAACATTTTGCATCTTATTGAGAATGTTGAGCGCTTCGGGTATATTGCCGCCTTTTTCATGGAATCCATAGACGAGCTTGTATTCCTCAAGGGCATTTGCAATAAGTCCATGTTTTTCATTAAGTTCGGCAAGGGTAAGGGAGAGTGATATGTCTTCCGGAAAAATCTTTTGCAGCTGTTTGTAGACCGCTATCGCTTTAAGATAGAATCCGCCTTTTGAAAATTGGGTGCCGATGATCTCAAACTCTTTACGTGCGCTATCATTACGTCCACATTTTATCAAAAGCTCCGCCAGTTTTTGGCGGTGGTTAATAGCGGAGGGCTCAGACGCAACTACCTGTTCGTAGCTGGCGGCCGCTTTGTCAAACTGGCCACGAAGCATAAATTTCTGGGCTTCTTCGATAAGTTTATCTTTTTTTGAACTGACAGCCATCATATTCCCCGAGACAAAGTTACCTTAAAACAGTCTGTTATTAACTAAATATTATCCGATAGAACATACGGTAACAGTAACGGTATGTCAAGCGTGATGTCTTGGTTATATCAGGATAATCAGCGCTTTATGAGGTTCATTTTGCTTTGACTTGCCCCTTAAAATCCTTTACGGTACTTTTGGGTAGTCTATCAGCAACTCACGTTATACCTGATGGTCGCAGGTACTCAAAATCGGGAGAATTTAGTGCACGTTCAGGAAATCCTCAAAGAGTACCTTGAGCTTCACGGATACTGGGTATTGTTTGTCGGAACATTTCTGGAAGGTGAAGCAATCCTGCTTTTGGCAGGTTTTCTTGCTTTTCAGGGGTATCTGAATATCCTGGGTGTTATCTGCACCGCCTGGGCAGGCTCGTTTATTGGCGATCAGTGTTATTTCTACCTCGGTCGCTTAAAAGGGAGAGGGTTGCTAAAGAGGTTTCACTTTATTGCCCGAAAGTTCCGTGAAGCCCTCAAACTGATTGAAAAGTACGGGAACTTCGTCGCGTTCGTTTCCCGGTTCACCTATGGTTTCAGAATCATTCTGCCCATTATTCTCGGTATAACCAATCTTGCCCCCCGCACTTTTTTATGGATCAATCTGATCAGTGCACTTGCCTGGGCAATCGCCTTTTCCCTGGGTGGGTATCTGTTCGGCAAAAGCGCGTCACTTTTGCTTGATAACGTCAGTAACTATGAGCATTACCTGGTGCTGATCCTGTTTGGTTTTATTTTTGTGGCATGGTGCGTTCATGCCTATCATGTCTGGAAACTCAAAAAACCCGCCAGAGAGCGGTTGGCACGGATGCGTGCCATACGTGACGTACGAAGGATAGACTCTTGAACAAAGACATTGCAATTATTCTGGTTGAACCCCAATCCCCCGGTAATATCGGTATGACCTGCCGGGCCATGAAAAATATGGGTTTTACCCAGCTGAGAATCGTAAATGGGTGTAACCGTTTTGATGCGGAATCACTCAAATTTGCCGTTGCCGCACGGGATTTGCTTGAATCAGCCCAAATATTTCCTGATCTGGCCTCAGCCATGGCGGATTGCACGTTAACCATCGGCACTACCCGGCGTCATGGTAAATACCGGCAGGAAATTCTTTCTCCCCCGGAAGTGGCGGGGCTGCTCAGAGAGCAGGTTGCCCCGGAATGCCGGGCAGCGCTGGTTTTCGGGCGTGAGGACAACGGCCTGACCACCGAAGAATTGTCCCTGTGCCGCTGGCATGCGACCATTCCGACGTCTGATGAGTATGGCTCGCTCAATCTGGCCCAATCGGTGTTGCTGTTCTGCTACGAACTCGGCAAGGCGGCGGAACCGGTAGGTGGCGGTCGGCCGTTTGATCTGGCTCATTCCGAAGAGATGGAAACGTTCTTTACGCACTTGCATGCGACCCTGGAAAAAATCGGTTTTCTGAATGAGCAGAATCCGGCGCATATGATGCGTTCTCTGCGCCGCATCTTTTTCCGGGCAAACCTTGACAGCCGCGAAGTCACCGTATTGCGCGGGATGTTGACACAGATTGATTGGGCCAGTTCGGCGTTTGACGGGAGAAAGCGTTCATGACTCCGACAACCGTCGGTCTGGTGGCCGGAACACTTACCAGTCTTGCCTCAATTCCACAGGTAATCAAAACGCTGAAAACCCGCCATGTCCGTGATATTTCCATATGGCAGCCACTCCTTCTGGCGTTCGGTGTCGCTCTCTGGATGGTCTATGGTGTTCTCATCAATGATTTTCCGGTAATTGTAGCCAATATCACTCCTTTGATCTGTAACGTCATTCTGACCGTCATGAAGATTCGTTACGGCAAAGAAGATCTGTACCCGGGATAGTCCGCCTGCATCAGCAATCAATGATCTGTAAACATTCCGCTCTATCAGGCATGGACAGGTAATACTTCATTTGGACATTTTTACTGAAAAAACAATCCTCACGGTCAGTCGCCTGACTGCTCTGCTTCGTGGAGTGCTTGAGGAAAATTTCGAACAGCTCTGGGTTCAGGGAGAGGTCTCCAACCTTTCCTATCCTTCTTCAGGGCACTGCTATTTTACCCTCAAAGACGCCGGGGCTCAGTTGCGCTGCGTCATGTTCAAGAGCTCCGTAAAAAACCTGAAATTCCGGATGACTGACGGGATGGCACTGATTGCACGCGGGCGAATTTCGGTGTACGACCAGCGCGGCGAATATCAACTTATCTGCGAGTATGTGGAACCGGCCGGAATAGGTGCACTACAGGCAGCATTTGTGCAGTTGAAAGAAAAGCTGGATCGCGAAGGGTTGTTTGCAGAAGCGCACAAGGTAGGGATGCCTCAGTTTCCGCGCACAATCGGCGTGATTACATCGCCTACCGGGGCGGCAATTCACGATATTCTCAATGTGCTCAAGCGCCGTTTTGCTTCCCTGGGGGTGCTGCTGTATCCGGTACGTGTCCAGGGAGAAGGCGCAGCCATGGAGATTGCCCTGGCAATTGATGAAATGAACCGGCGTATGGAAGCGGATGTCCTTATCGTCGGTCGTGGCGGTGGTTCCCTTGAAGATCTCTGGGCGTTTAACGAAGAGGTCCTAGTCAGGGCTGTTTACCGGTCAAAGATTCCGGTTATCTCGGCGGTCGGCCACGAAACCGACTGGACTATATGCGACTTTGTAGCTGACCTGAGGGCTCCGACGCCGTCGGCTGCCGCCGAACTGGTTGTTTCAAGTTCCAATGAACTTCGCGGCCGGATTGAAGCCTTCTCTCACCGGTTGCAGCGCTCGGTGGAGAATCTGTTGGCAGCGCACGACAGCCGGATTTCAGGTCTGCGCAGGGCATTGCATGATCCGGGTACGATGCTTGGGCATCTGGCTCAGAGGATGGATGATCTGAACGGGAGACTTGAAATGGGCATGAATGCGGCGCTCTCCCGGCGGATAGCCATCTTTGAGCGCCTTCAGGATGCTCTGCACCATAACGATCCGAAAGGGCGGATTGACGCTTTCCGGCACCGGATTACGCTTCTGTCGGTACAGGCAGAAGGGTCCCTGGCACAGCGGCTGAAAGTAGTTCGACAAAAGTTTGGCGACAATGCCGCTCGTCTGGAAGTACTCTCACCGTTGAAAACTCTGGCTCGCGGGTATGCAATTGCGTCACTGCCCGGTTCCGGACATGTCGTGACCGATGTCGCTGAACTGGCAACCGGTGATCCGGTGCAGTTGCGGCTCCCCCGGGGTATGGCACACTGCCGGGTAGAGTCGCTGGAAAACGGGTGTACG
>JANXZX010000018.1 GCA_025355325.1 Geobacteraceae bacterium | reverse complement strand
ACCAAGTCAGAGGTAGCAGGTCAGTACGACCTGTCTCGAAGACAGGGGCATTGAGGGAGAGCTCAATTAAGGCAATGATTTTGTAGGCTGACAGACCAAGGGCAATAACTCCTGGCACCAAGCTCCAATAAAGCCATTGAGTTACCCGGACTCTGAATGTCCCACTACAGACAAATAACAATCGATGAAACAGGAAAAGTTCATAACAGAGCAGGGCCAGTACCACCATCTGGGTATGTCCAGACAGCAACATCATGGCAAGAGCAATTCCGGCAATTACTCCCCATAATCCTTTACGTCCCTTGCTCCCCCTTTCAAAAGCCAGAAAAAGTAGAGGCAGGTAGACATAGGTTTGGCTATTCGGGCGCATATACCAGACGACTAGAGGCCCAGACAACATATACGCGATGCCACTGAATGCTGCCGCTTGCCATTTATGGTTAAGCTCGCGGGAAAGTAAGAACATCCAGAACCCTGCAAGCAGAAATGAAACGAATACATGAATGACAACGGCATCATGGGGTAGAAATAAATATGACAATAATAAGTACGCCGGGTTGCTGGCTTGAGTTTGTTCTTCAGCAATGAAAGGCATACCGTTCGTTGCATATGGATTCCAAAAGGGCAAATTCCCTTGAGATAGTTGGCGATGGATGAGATGCTGAGTCGGGATCCAGACGCGTTCATTATCTGATGCTGTGATAAAATTGGAATCAAACTTTTGGGCTTCGGTATAGAGTTCCGAGTAAAATCCAGTACTTTTTATGAGGCTGCTGATTGAACCTAAAGTGTGTCCGTAAAAAATGGCGCCACGGAAAATAAAAGTCAAAATGCATAATGCAAAAAGAAGATACCAAGCCGATTGGCTCGATGGCAATAGCCGAGGAAAATATTTTGATTTGAATTTCAACATACCGCAATGTCTCACATATTTAGAATAGCTCAATGGATTAAATAGGGTCGGTTGGGGATATCGTTCTCAATGAGTCCATGGCTACGCTTCTTCTCTAAAACCGGAAATTAATACTACTCAGGATTCCTTATAAGCCTAATTCTTCTCAAAACAATACCATTCAAAAAGAATTCAACTGGTTGATCACTTTCCAAATATCATCCTTGGAATGAAAAAAAACAACGGCAGACTTAGCGTGGTGGCATGGATTTGTTCAAACACAAAATCACTATCAATACCGATAAGTTAAACATTTACAAACGCACCTTCATCATAGTATATATCGAAGATATTTATATATGTCGAATAAAAACATACAAAAGTAGATATGATAGAAAGCATAACCAAGCACTTCATTAGTGTGTTGACATTATTAAGTATTATATTATCATTTCACCCTTAATCGAACGTAAGTCAAGCTCTGAAAAGGAAACGGAGTAACCATTGAAACTCATTATACAAATCCCTTGCTACAATGAAGCAGAAACATTACCGATTACCTTGAGGGCCCTTCCTCGTGAGGTTCCGGGGTTTGACATAGTCGAATGGCTTGTCATAAATGACGGCTGTACGGATAACACAGTTGATATAGCTTCAGATTGCGGTGTAAACCACATTATCAGCTTTACAAAAAATCAGGGGCTTGCCAGAGCCTACCTCGCAGGATTGGATGCCTGCATCAGATTGGGAGCAGATGTTATTGTCAACACTGATGCAGACAATCAATACAATGCCGACGACATACCGTCACTCACTGCCCCTGTCTTGGCCGGCAGAGCAGATATTGTTATTGGCGTCAGACCTATCGATAGTATTCAGTCTTTTTCTGCCATAAAAAAAATATTGCAGAAAATCGGCAGCACTGTTGTAAGGTTTCTAAGTAAGACAGATATATCGGATGCACCGAGCGGTTTTCGGGCAATGAGTAGGGAGGCCGCGCTCCGGGTCAACGTCTTTAACGAATATACCTATACTTTAGAATCCATCATACAGGCTGGACAGAAAAACATCGCTATAACCTCGGTGCCGGTGCGAGTGAACGCAGAACTGCGCCCATCACGCCTTCTGAAAAGCATCCCTTCCTACGTCAGAAAATCTATTGTCACCATTATCAGAATATTTGTTGTATACAAAGCATTCAGATTCTTCATGACAGTGGGGCTGTTCGTTTTCTGTCTCGGTCTGCTGGCCAGTCTCAGGTTTCTTTACTACTATACCACCGCTGCAGGCGCAGGTCATATCCAATCACTAATCTTAGCGTCGATACTATTGGCGATTGGCTTCCAGACCATGTTGACTGCGTTCTTGGCGGATCTTCTGGCCGTCAACCGACGACTTATTGAGGATGTTCAATACCGGGTTAAGCTACTGGGATGTGTCGTCAGGGATCAATCCAGTCTGAAAACCCCACCAGTTTCTGCTGAATAATCCTTATTTAAAATATCTGCCCGAATTTTCAAGTTGGATAGTGTCAACATCGATTCCGAATTTCGATTCTACGAAGCAATACTCCGTAACCGATGATGTAATTAATATGACTAATCCCCAAATAGTCGGTTAAAGGGACTACAGGGTTATTTTATAACCTCGATCATTTTCGGCCTGAAAGGTATTTATTCTACCGCGTTGTCATACCTTCAGGAGGAAAACGCGACACTTTTGCGGTGAGTAAAATTTATAGAAAGAGTAATTATAAATTTGCTGTATAGACAGGTTCAGTCGTGCGAACACAAGCTTCCATTCGTCTTCGGATTTGAAGTTCAAAGGGGTGTTTACGCCGTGCCGCATGTTCATAAGAGTGTCGAACCATCGCATGAAAAACAACCGTGCACCACTGGTGACTACATCCTCGAAAATCACAAGATAACCTCGAGTAACCCGCACGGCCTCTCTGAGGAGGTGTTCAGCATCATCACTATGGTGAAGAACTTCCACAATGAATGTGTAATCAAAGGATTTATCATCCACTGGAATGCGCTGGCCTTCGCTGTAAAGTTGAAAGTTGATCGGAACCTTGCAGTACTCAACTACGTCTACACCAACTGCGTGTGATATTGAAGGTAAGCCCGAGATTGCATGACAGAAGAGACCATTACCACATCCAAGGTCGAGTACTTCAAGTCCATTTCCGCTCAAAATATTTTCGATACAGAACAAAACAAGTTTATCCGTCTTCCTAGCATTTCGACCTGCCAGCATTTTATCTATAAAATGATTAATTCCCACGTTCTCATCCCCTGTTATTAGCTGCTTTATCTGAAATAGCCGATTGTTACATGCGCCTCACATGCTACGTTTATTTATTTCCGGACTGTTGGATATTTCACATTTATCATTACTGTGATATTTCCGTTTCAGCATTATGAATCCTATTGCTCCAAAAAAAACATCGGCAAACATGCTAAGAAGTCTTGCCGAAAAAGGTAAAATGAAGGGCAATGCGGTAGCCGAGATCCCTTTTAACTGCAAGTACATAACACCCTCTCTGACACCCAAACCAGCCGGCGCTATTATAGCAATAATCCCAGCAACTTCTGAAATAATCACAGAAGACATTACAGAGAACATCTGATCCACCGGCACATGGAATCCAATTCCAATACAAAGCAAATATGCGGAAAAGCCGTAGCTAAATGCGGCAATTCCATATATTAGATGCAGGTATAAAAGTAGTATAATCGATGTCTTAAAGTACATTATATCGCGCTTGAATATCCTATTTATGACCTCCAACAACACTTTAATAACATCTGAGCAATATCTGACGAATATAATTTGAATCGTTATCAACAGAAATAACAACGGCAGCGCAAAGCTAATAAATCCTGTGTTAGGTGAAACAACTAAGTAGCTGAGTCCTAATACCATTGATACAGCAAGTGAAATATATAGAGTAATTATATTTACATAGAGAACTAAAGATTTAGGAAAACCTGATTTCTCCAGCCAATAAATCTGTATAGCAAATGACCAGACTTTACCCGGAATGTATTTTGTCAAATTACTTGTGTGATACATAGCTATGCAATTGGGAAAAGTAATCTTGGCATTTGATATTGAGTTAAGAGCAAAATACCAACAAAATGTATTTAGTAGGTAGGTTATTGAAATTGCAATAAAGGATAGGGCTATGAACTTGATATTGAGTGTTAAATGATACGATTTTATTGGCTCCCAGTTTTTCTGAACTTCGTAATAGAAAAAATATACAACTGATGAGAGCAGGACAATCGTCAAAATATTTTTTACAGCTGTTTTATAATTCAATTCTACTTCCTCTCCCACAATTAATCTTTAACAAAGTGAAGCTGACTCAACTTGATTGGGGAGCGTGAGAAATATATTCCTGAATACGCTGGAGAATACGCGCAAATTTTGTAAAGCGGAAACCAAAATCAAGTATTACCCGGCGGGTTACTCCGATGTCGCAAAAAGGTGAAATAAGTATTGATAACGTCTTCCCCAACGTTTTTATTAGTATACGTTTAAGCATAAGCGCTTCACCCATTTCATATGCACGAACACGCTCTTCCCGGGTAAACTCTCTCGTCTCGCACACAGGATCCTTCTGCAGGCGCTCCGAATCGTTAAGGTACACATCCGGCTGTTCGATAAATGTCCCATGTTCTTTTATCCAGTCGAATACTTCCGTATTTGGAAAGGGCATCAGGTTATAGAAACGGACTTCATTAAAAGCGCGCTGGCCGGCAAAGGCATACAACTTTTTAAAATTATCGAACGTATCCCCGGGCAGGCCGATCATGAAAAACCCGGAAAAGGGAATGCCTACCTTTTCCGTCAACCTGACCGCCTCCTCGATTTGAGCATAGGTGGCTCCCTTTTTGACATTTGCCAATACTGTATCGTCGATTGACTCAATTCCATAGGCAAGAAAATGGCAACCCGCCTGCTTCATGAGGCGCAGGAGCTGTTCATTGATCCTATCCACACGGATGCCGGTTCGCAGCTCCCAAATGATATCCAGCTTCTTTTCAACAATTAATTCGCAGATACGGATGGCCCGGTTAATATCTGAAGTAAAGGTATCATCATTGATTCCGAACTGCCGGTATCCTTTGGCATACCAGGATTCAATCTCTGCCAGGACATTCTCGGGAGAACGTTTTCTGAATCCTTTACCCATAACCAGCTTGACATTGCAATACGTGCAACTGTGGGGACAATCACGTGACGTGATCAAAGGGATTTTCTTCTCCGCATAGAGGTTCAGTTTCGAGAGCTCATAGGCTGGGAAAGGAAGTAAATCCAGGTCTGGAATATTTTCCCTAGGCGGTGTGACAATAATACTATCTTGTTCATCGGCAAAGATAATGCCTGAAATTGAGTGGAGCGGCTTGTTTTCAAGTATATCGCATAATTTCTCTTCACCTTCCCCATACACCGCTGCATAGGGCCGACAGCCTTCGAAAATATCTTGTCTGATTGTGGAAACATGCGGACCGCCATAGATGACTCGAACACCCCAGGACGAAATGGTATTGATAAGTTGATATGTTTTTTTATATTCAAAACTTACGGAAGTGACCCCTACATAGTCAGGATTTTCGTCTGCAATTCTTTTTTTAAGTTCATCGAGGGTGTGCGGTTCCACACGGAGATCGAGTACAGTAGGTTGATGCCCTTTCTGCCGGATATATGCAGCGAGGTAAGAAACACCAACATGTGGAGTCGCAGGCTTGCCGAATCTTCCTTGTGTTGTGGGAATAATAAAAAGAATTCTAGACATTAATTCTCCTAATAAACCTGAAAAGAATCATTGCGTAATAAAACCGTTCAGCGCTTCCAAAACCTCCCGGATAGTATTTTCAGTGTGGAAAAATGAAATTGGAAGACTCAAGGTAGTGGCATGAATTTCATCAGAAATAGGATAATCATACTGATGGAACATATTCTTTAGTGCGGTTTGTTTATGCGGCGGCACAGGATAATGGATTTCAGTCATGATATCTTTTTCTGAAAGATATTCTTTAATTAGGTCTCTTTCTGGATGCCGAATGGTAAATATATGATATATATCGGTCTTATCTTCGTAAAATGCAGGCTTAATAAAACTATCACTCAAATTGTCCATATATAATTGTGCCAGTTTTCTCTTATGCGCATTGATCGCATCAAGATGTTTAAGCTTTACCGACAGAAATCCTGCCTGAATTTCATCCAGTCGTGAATTGTATCCTACAGCATCATTATAATATTTCTTTATTGAACCGTAATTTCTGAGCATCCGAATTTTCCGGGAGATTTCCACATCATTGGTAAGTACAGCGCCCCCGTCACCAAATGCACCAAGATTTTTTGTCGGGTAAAAGCTGAATGCCGCGCAATGGCCAAAGGACCCGGCTTTTTCCCCTTTATACAGGGCTCCATGCGCTTGGGCACAATCCTCGATCAGTTTTAAATCGCGCCTCTGTACTATCTCCATGATTGGGTCCATATCACAGACTTTACCGTAGAGATGTACAACCATAAGTGCGACCGTGTTTTGAGAAATTTTCTCTTCAATTTTGGCAGGATCGATATTGTATGTGTGAATATCCGGTTCGACCAGAACCGGTATTAAACCAGCCTGCAGTACAGCAAGGATGGTGGCAATGTACGTATTGGATGGAACCAGAACTTCAGAGCCGGGTTCAAAGTCAAATGCCTTAAGCGACAATAGAATCGCATCAAGTCCGGAAGCGACTCCAATACAATGATCTACGCCGCAGAAGGAGGCAAACTCCCGCTCAAACTTTTCAACATTGCAGCCCAGAATATACCGCCCACTTTCCAGCGTCGCCTCAAAACTTTTCTTCAATTCACCAAAGAACGGCTCATTGACTTTTTTCAAATTTTCATATTCTACCATTAGTAGTTCTCGTATATATAATCTTCAGGATCGAAATATTCAGATGCAATTACCATAAAAATTGCGTCAGGTGAGAAATCGTGCATCTGATGCCAGTCTTTAGGCTCAAGCAGTAAACATGTGCCGGGATTATCCAGCACAAAAACTTCCCGGTTCGATCCATCGTTATTTGAGACAACGCAGCTTCCCTGAATGCAGATTGCAGCCTGATACGTCTTGTGATGCCTGTGCCCGCCTCTGACGGACTCATCAACACCGTAAATGAAAAAAATACGTTTGATGTCAAAAGGCAGAACTTTTTCAATTACTGTCAGATTACCCCTGATATCCATAAACGTTTTCAAGTTAATCAGTCTGGCCACGTATCTTTTACCTGTTTTCCTTTGTTTTCAAATCATTATACTTATCCAGATAATATTTCGCGATAGCATCCCAGTTGAACATCTGCCTGACCAGCTGTAGTGATTTCTGTCCCATTTTTTCTATGCTGGCGGGATTTCCCAGCAGCTTGATGACGAGTTCCGCCAATTGCTGCGGATTGTTTTCATCATGGAGATAACCGTTAACACCATCAAAAACAACCAGATCATTCCCACCAACTCTCGAAGCTACAATTGCCCTGCCACAGGCCATTGCCTCGACTACGACAACGTTTAAGCCATCAGATGGGAGCCTCCTGGAAGGCATCAAAAAAAGATCGCAGGCGGAATAATATTTTCTGAGGTCATGAACCGGGATTTCACCTATAAACGTAACGAACGATTCTGTATGGTCTCTTCGTAAAATTTCGTCGTATTCGTTCCTGAGTGCCCCGTTACCAACAACTACGAGCTTGAAATTTTTCTTATGACCGGCAATATATTTCAAAGACTCAAAAGCGGTTGAAAAACCTTTTTTGGGCACAAAACGACCGATCATCAGCAACACTGCATCATCTTCGGATACCGACAGGGCACGCCTTGTCTCACTTCGTTCCGTAGCAGAGAAGAATATGTCTTCTTCATCAACTCCGTATATAACCGAATCAATTATATTATTGTCCAGACCGGCCTGTACCAGATCGTCTCTCAAGTCCGAACTGTTGCATGACAGATAATCTGACTTCGCAATAATTTTCGCACAAAGTTTACCAAGCCAGCCTAAACGGGTTATGACCGTAACATCCGAACCGGGGAATGACGTTAATATTTTAACCTTTGAAAATGCCAGAGCTCTCGCAAATACAGCCATAAGAGTGTTGGGGACAGCCCAATGAGCCTGGATAAGATCAAATTTATCTTTTCTCAGAAGCAGTGCTAATTTTATTATTCCTACCATCATAAGGAAAGGCATCAACAGCAAATCAAAAGGATTTATTTTTATGTCGGATTTCATTGAATGCCCGTAGCCGACAGTATGCAATGAGGTGAACGGCATATACCTGTAATTGATGATTTTCACACCATCACTATCTATTTTTGAGCGATTAAAATTAATGGCATAGGGAACAAAAACGGTTACATCCACACCATTCCTAGCGTATGCTCTTGCAAGTGATTCAATGAAATTGGATCGCCAATCGCCTTCAAATCGCGGGTATGAGTGTGTAATTATACATAGCCTTGTCATAATAATATTCTAACTCTCAATAAGTAGTACCAACAGATTCGATCCCAGTCTTCCGCCCCCCGAAACAGAGGAAATATGTTATAACACAACCTGAACGAACCGGAACCAATTAATTCACCCTGACGCAAGCTGCGATTAACAAAACTTTTGACTGCTGCCCAAGTTGGGTGCTACATTGAGGCGCAGATATATACATTTATCCTGGCCGTTTAATAGCCCCCGATTGAAAGCAGGGTATGAGTCCAAGCAATAGATTTTCCGAACGCCTCCCAATATATCTTCCTTATATTTTATCGACCATTGTTTTAATAGTTGTTTTCATAATTCGCATCCGCCTTTTGAATGTACCTCTTGAACGGGATGAAGGTGAATTTGCTTATATCGGGCAACTGTTGCTAAAAGGCATACCCCCGTTTACTAAAGCCTACACCATGAAACTCCCCGGTGTTGCCATAATGTACGCGTTTTTTATGTTCCTGTTTGGCCAAACATCTGCCGGAATCCATACAGGTCTACTGATAGTCAATGGGACGTGTATCTGCTTGGTTTACTTACTCGCAAAGAAACTTTTTGATGGCAATACCGCCATTTATTCTTGTGCCAGTTACGCAGTATTATCACTTAGCGGGTCTGTAAATGGTTTTTTTGCCCATGCGACCCATTTTGTCGTGTTGTTTGCCTTAGCAGGCTTTCTTATGCTGCTCCGTTCAATCGAGAACCAGAAAACTTCATATTTGTTCATCAGCGGACTCTGTTTCGGCTTGGCTGTTACCATGAAGCAACATGCTGTGCTGCTTCTGATGTACGCCGTTCTGTATTATATGTGGCGTGCCTGGAAAAAACAGCCCGGCGACAAAAAGTATTTTCTGACAGGCAGTTTCCTATTTCCGCTCGGCATGATCATACCCTACGCCCTGATTATATTCTGGATGGTCACGTGCGGAGCTTTTACTGATTTCTGGCTTTGGACCGTGCAGTATGCCCGTGAATACACGTCTAGCGTTTCACTTATATCAGGCTGGTATAATTTCTCCAGTTTTTTCGGTGAAATCCTGCAACTACAACTGTTATTGTGGCTTTTAGCCGGATTCGGGTGCGTAATATTATGCATAAAAAAGAATTGTAGTAGTGACAAACTTTTCGTATCTGGTTTTCTGTTATTTTCATTTTTTTCAATTTGCCCCGGACTTTATTTCCGGGCGCATTATTTTGTTTTATTAATGCCGGCAGCAGCAATAATGACAGGTGTGGGAGTCACACTCAGCCATACTATGTTCCCTTCAACCAGAACTGCATGGTTTTCAACTTTTATTCCGGCTGTCCTGTTTGTGGGAGCTATCTCAAGTAGCATCTATCTGGAAAGGAATGCTTTCTTGACATTCCTCCCCTCAGACGTTAGCCGCGCCATATATGGAAAAAGTCCCTTTCCGGAAGCGGTACAAATTGCCAGTTACATTAAAAACGACACCTTTCCCGATGATAAAATTGCGGTACTCGGCTCCGAACCGGAAATTTTTTTCTATGCCGACAGGCTTTCGGCAACCGGCCATATTTACATGTACGGGTTGATGGAAGATCAACCGTACGCAGGGCGTATGCAACAACAGCTGATTCGCGAAATTGAGGCAACCCGACCAAAATATATTGTCAAAGTCTATGTGGACACATCATGGGTAGATACTGTATGGAAGGAATCTTCAATACAATCTATTTTCGATTGGGAAGAACGTTACATCCGTGCTTACTATGATCTGGTGGGATACATAGACATTAT
This sequence comes from Geobacteraceae bacterium, assembly GCA_025355325.1. GTDB lineage: Bacteria > Desulfobacterota > Desulfuromonadia > Geobacterales > Pseudopelobacteraceae > JACRCG01. The sequence goes on along the minus strand of JANXZX010000018.1, from coordinate 19,560 downwards.
CAACCCAAAAACGACCATCTATCTATGGGGTAAGGCAGCCGCAGGATATTCTTCGCAGACAAAAAATTTTGTAACTGTTTATAAAAGGAAAAATTGAACCCGTTGTCACCATATTCCTTTTAAATAAGATGAATACTACTACGAAGGATTTCGAGCTTTTCAATACCCACAATTCCGCTGTAATGGCTTCTTTATCTGTTAAGTCGTCAATCTGAGCATAGCCGTTAGCAAGATCACGGGGGATATGTTTTTTTTAGAACCGGCGAGAGAAGCGTGACAAAGAGAAAGCCAAAACAGATACTTATTGAATCGTCTGTCGATGTAATTACTTTTGAAATTTCAAACTCACAAAAACAAATGAAACCAGTTCCACTCGCTTTTGAACAGTTCCCAGTATGAGGCTATCGGCAACGCCAAGGTAATCAGACAGATACAACCCACTGCACCGAGCGTTGGAATTTTCAATTTCAGCTTTTTCAGAATATAATCTAAACCACTAATGTAAATTATTAAGAATGGAACCAGGCCGCCGATTATCAAGCGTCCCTTGTTGAAATATGGGTTGCCACTTGAAGGTGCCATTGAACTACCAAAATCAAACTGGATTGATAAAAACAGTAGAAGTCCAACGTAAAGGAAAAGAATGATAGCCCCACTGAACATGGAATAGGATGATTTTTCTGTTATATCCTTACGATTTGAAGCGAGGCGACCGATTCCTGCTGACATAAACAGAACCGTCGTTCCTAAATAAAACCACTCTCCAAACGGCGTAATTATCGATTTGCCATGCCAGCCATTTACCTCACCCCGCCAGAAGGTATGAATCAGTTCCTTCAGATTATTGAATGTATCTCCTACTCCATCCCATGAAAACAGAGGGTGATTAATCCAAGTTGAGAAAGGCTTCCTTGACCAACCAAGAACCTGTATCTTGTAGGAGTCACCAGTAAAGTCACCTAGTGCATACAAATTCCACCCCATCCAAAGTGCTAGAGGAAAGAACGCGGAACATAATGTAATTATCAAGTTCTTACGCCGTTTCCGAGCGTCGTTATTTGCTTGCTTACAAAATATTACAACGCCAATAAACAGCACTAAAAATACTATAACCACAATATTTGTTAGCTTAACAAGCATCGAAGTGGCAGCCATCAGACCAGTCATATAATAAAATAAAGCAGATTGGTTCTGAACATAGCCCTTATAGAGCATGTGGAGCGTTAGAAGACAGAAAAGCGGTGAGAAGACATCACTGGTGATGAAGTAGAAAACATCATTTGGAAACGTCGCCAGCATCATTGGGACACCGAGACGGTAGTTTATGTCCTTGTCAAAAAAATAATTACAATAACGATAGGAAAGCCAGACTAGCGCCCCCATAACAGCTACGTTGAGGAAACGGATCCAATATAGCAGTTTTCCATCTTTGATGCCCATAATGTTACCCAGATTGTACCATTGTCCTGCTATAAAGTAGTATACCGGTGGGGAATGGATTTCTCGATTCGCCATCGATTTAATGTTCACATAATCAAACTGGGGATCATTCATAGATCGATACAGTGGAACGTTTTCTTTCGGCACATTCCGATACCACTCACGAGAACTGTAAAACATATCCATGGCTGAAACCCAACCGTCCATAGATACATCTTCTTGGCTATATGGGGCATAGCCTTTGGCATGCTTAATTACGGTATCGATATGGTGAATTTCATCAACCGGTCCGAATAGGGGAAATGCGGCGCTGAACATAAATACCTTTAACATGCTGAGAAAGCAGAGCATTAGTATGAATTTTTGCTCAATGGATCGATTCCAAATGACTTCGCATTTCATTTCACTGGCCCCTATAGGCTCTGTAAAGCTATTTTGTGTAATTTAACATGAAATATAGCACATAAACATCAATTGCACGAAATTGGTCAAGCAACTTCTGGCCAATCAAATATGCTCGCACTATATTAAAAATCCATATCAACCATTCATTTCCCGTTTTCTTTTTTCATAGTTGATACACCTTGAGAGATCCCTCTTTTCGTAGTAACGTATGCTATGTCACCCTGCTCTTCGACCTTTACAAGTTCGACTTTATCTGTCTTCTTATCACCATTCATAGACGCAATGAAATATTCTTCTGCCGTCATTGCACCTATTTTATCAGGCTGAATACCGAGCGTTTTTGCAGCAATGGCTTTCATGTCGGGAAACACTGGCTACATATCATTTAGCTTTTTCGGCGCATAAATAGGTACTCCTTATGCCTGCCGACCTGTACATAGTTATTATAAATATATGAGTCTATTTCCGGCAAGTACACCGATACCTTGATATCATCTATCTCGATCGGCCTTGCATTATAGATGACATATTCCGGACGCTTGCTCTCAAGATCCGCAATTAACTCATATCGCATCTGAGTAGTGCCGGCGTGCATGGCATGGGCATATCTCGTCGGTACGCGCCTGTCGAAAATGAAATACATCGCCGCTTCAGTGGGAAAAAAGAATACATAGTCTTCCTTATTTGTATTGGACTCAAGGAAGTGATAGATCGCCTCCAGAGACTTCGCTAGGTCAGGGCTTGTCGTCACATCCATTCTAGGAATTGCGGGTTGAACAGCCCCCCCCAGGAACGCCATCTCGAACAACTTGACGGGAGTTTCCCTGACCGTCACAAAAACTACGAACAGGGAAAAGAGGAGCAGTACGATACCTCCAGAAATTTTTCGGATGGCCGGGGTGGCAGTACTGACTCCCATAGCAACATCATCTATAGAGAGAAACAGCAGAAACAGGGCCGGAGGCAGGACATATATGGCATGAAAAGCATCGGACCGGGCAAGGGCGACCCGGAAGAGCAGCCCGCCAAAAACAAGGAGCGCCGTTCTCAGAAGAATATCCCGGTCCCGTCGCCCCATAATCAGCAGAGGAACAAGATGAAGGGCTGACGCTATATACACCAGAATCGTACAGTAGAGAATTAGTGCTACCCCGCTGAACGGAGACTGGACGAACACCCGAATATCGGGAAACGCCAATGTCTGGTAGCCAAGTGAAAGCAATCGGGGATGGGCAAGCAGATTCGGCAGAATTTCACCAAGAGCACCTTTCACTAAAAAATATACGGTCATAGGGGCAATTGAAGCAGCACAACAGGCCAGCACCACCCCTGCCTCCCGAAGCGCCGCCCACCCACCCCCTTTTGAAAAACGCATCAGCAGAAACGCGAGAGCTATCGCAATGGCGGAACAAATCCCCACCTCCTGGCTGAATAGAAGGCTCTGACCTAGAATAAGCCCAGTTGCAGCCAGGAATATTGTTTTGCGGTTTTCTAGATACTCGTACATGAGCAGAACGGGCAGCATGCCGAGCATGACGCGCAGGTAGGAGGCGTTGGGGAACAATACAACCAGCGGATGAAGTGTCCACAAATAGACAACCGATGCCAGAACAAAAGGCATTTTTCCTCTGATAGTGCGACAGAGGAAAGCAATCACAATGGTATACGCCGTCAGATTCAGGGCAAATGTATATGAGCGCAGTGCGGATACAGTCGTTCCGACCAGTTTCATGAACCCTACCAACGGATAAATAAGCATCGGGCCGTACAGACAGTGACTATCGCGCCCATAAACCCCACCGGCCATAATGCTTTGTGCCCAGGCCAAATTTTGACCTTCCTCCCCCAGAAAGTACCACGGTAACACCGAGGACAGGTTGTCATAGACAGGAGAACAATAACTCCAGATTGAGGCGGCGGCATACACGACTGAAACAACGCAGATGAGTTTCCAACCAACTCCGGTCTGTCTCGATGGCTGCTGCCTCATCAATGAAATCAGCTTGTTGTGCCGCTCTCCCCTGCTCCAGACGAGCCAACCGCCTATGCCAAACAAAACCGGAAAACCAACGACCGCGACATAGTTGATAATATCGCGCTGCTTCGGATACCCGTCAAGATTTGTTCTGCTCACAACTCCTTGTTCCAAGGCTGCCGCAACAGTGTGCGACAAATCGAACTCAATCGACATGAACAGATAGGCTGCTAAAATCCCGACAAAAAAACCTGCGGTAAGGACAACTACATGCTGACGATATATGTTCTCATCAACGGATAATTTCATTGTGCCACCTGACGTCCTTGAAATCTTAGGAATGATGTAACTCCTTGATAACTTCCTCACAAACCATCTCGGGAGAAATGTTCTGCAGGCAGATATTATCCCGACAAATCGATCGTTTGCCGTTATAGACCGACCAGCACGGACTGCACGACAGCTGCAGATACATGCATATAGCGTGTGCTGACAGTGGACTGTAAAGGTTGGGCGTTTCTGGACCGAACAAGGCAATTATCTTTGTGCCTGTCAATGCGGCAAGATGAGAAGGCCCGCTGTCATTGGTGACAAGACACAATGCCTGATCCATCAAAAGGCAGAGTTCACCAATTGTACTTCTTCCGGCAAAATTGACGACCCTTTCACTGCCAATCATTTTTTCAAGCTCAGACGCCTGTACCAGGTCCGAGTGCGCACCAACGATTCCAATAACTGCATGCGGGCATGACGCTAAAATACGCCTGCCCAACTCGGCAAAATGAGAGTGCGGCCATCTTCGGAGGTCACAAAAAACTGCGCTGGTATTCGGATTGAGCAGGATCAGCGTTTCGTTGTCCTTTAAACAAAACTTTTCCCGGCATGCGATTTTCTCTTCCATCGTAGCCAGATACGTTATACCTAGCTCGGCAAGCATCGGCAGCGATTGGCAATGCATTTTGTTATATGGTAACGACTTGCCCGACTTGACTGTTTCCACCATGTCGAGAAAAGCCAGTGCCGTGTGCTGGTAATGATTGTAATAAGCTTTATGGGTAAGAAAATTTCCTCGATACAGACCTTCAGTAAAATAATTGTAAAAACCGACCCTGCTCCGTGCCCTGCTTAGAAACGAAATAATCGCAACAAAACGGGCAAAGAACTCCAGATCGATCACGACATCAAACCTGAGTCGCCACACCAGGAAGATTGCCCGGAAAACATCTGGTACAAAATAGCGAATGTTCGTAATCCGAATGGTGATGACCCGAATCGGAGCTAGGACATTCACTACGTCAAACAATACTCGGTTTTCGTCAAACGTCAGGAAATGAATTTCCGCATCCGGGTATAGCTCCCGGCATCTCTTAATCGCCGGTGTAGACAGAATGATCGTACCCATACCGAAAAACTTGACGAAAAGTATTCTGGATGGTTTTGATACCGCCCTGTCTTTTTTCAGAAAAATTTTCGAAACCACATGTACGAGCGAAAACAGAAAGCAAAGTGGAATGCCAACGTAATAATCAATTTTTCTCATTATGTCTGACTTCACGTTTCTTCCCCTAACGACCATTATCAGATTCAGCCAGTGTTGTTGCAGGCTTTGCAGCGATAAAAAATTCAAAAGATTAAGGCGGCAAGCTCCCGACCAACAGGTGGAACGCCTCCCGGACCTGCTCGAACAGTTCGTACCGACTCCTGATCGAGGCAATCCGCCGGAGTAGATAGCCAGGGCGGAGGTAAAAGGCCCGGATTGCTTCACGCCGGAGGGCACCGATCTCCTCCATCGTCAGGTGGAGTGAGGGCATGGCGATAGTGGTGCCGGTCTGGTCCATGCAGGTGACGCCGCTAGCCGCCAGACCGCTTTCAATGGCGATTTCGCGCAGTGGAGTCCCGGCCCTGGGGACGGCCATGTTGAACGAGGCGAAATCGCAGCAAAGATGTTTGAGAAAGTCGATAGTATTTCGGGCAGTCTCCCTAGTTTCTTCCGGCAAGCCAATTATGAACGTGGCTACGGTTCTGATCCCGGTTTCGCGGCACAATTCGAAAGCAGCAATGATTTGCTCACGGCAGTACCCCTTGCGGTAATGCGAAAGTATATCGTCGCTTGCCGATTCAACCCCCAGGATGACTGTGTGGCAGCCGGCCCGTTTCATGAGCCGGAGCAGTTCACGGTCCAGCAGGTCCACCCTGGAAAAACAGACCCAGCCAAAGCCGTATCCGTTGGCGATCATCTCCTCACACAAACCGACTGCCCGGTCGCGCATCACACCGAATGACTGGTCGGCAAAGAATATCTCCCGCATCCCCAGCTTTCTGAGCTGATCCAGCTCGCCGATGACGTCCTCCACCTGTCGATAGCGGTAGCCAAGGGTCGCCATGACGCAGAACGTACAGGGATATGGACAGCCGTAATCGGTGAGGACCGTGGCGAAGCGGCGATCTCGCACAAAGGGAAAACGGTAGTTGGGGGAGGTAAAAAGATCATGCCGCGGCGTGGGAATCGAAAAACACTGCCCTTTCGGGCGGGAGGCAAAAAGCGTGCCCCCCGGAAATGCCAGCGCAGGGAGCCCGGTGCGCTGGCCGGCCAGAAAGCGGGCAGTGTCGTCCGAGGTGAAATCGAGAATGATCGCCGCCAGGAACGGATAACGCTCCAGCCAGCAGACCGGGCCGTCCAGGAAGGCATCGCCGCTCACCAGCACCTGACCGGTATGGTTCGCCGCCTCGGCGAGAAACGCCAGGTCGTGCTCCAGACAGACCGCTCCGGCCAGCGAGACCAGGGCGTCGGGGGCGTAGTCACGAATCAGGCCGAGGCACTCGCCGTCCGTCAGCCCGTCGGCGATGGCATCGCAGACACGGAGCTCGTGGTCAGATGCGAGAACCCCGCTGAGCATGACCAGATCAATCGGCTGGAACAGGTAGTTCGACTTGGAGACTTTGCTGCAGTAGTAGTCTCGGACATAGGCACGGTCGCCGGGTGGATTGAGGAGCAGGATCTTCATGCGCACGAGATGCCGTTTGCCCAGAAAAGGGGTGTCACACGCGGCTTAAGCCGCGTGACGGCGCCCTCGAGGCTGTCATTGCCGCTTCGAGCCGGCAGGGCCGGGTCCGGTTTAATGAAACTATTGAATAGCCTAGTCACTTATTCCGCCAAAATACTGCCTGAAATTAAATTCAAGTGGTTGCCCCATCGCCAGACTGTCCGTTAACGCCAGCGCCTGCCGCATGGAGTGATCGGCATTGTTATACCAAAAAGAGCCGCTTCTTCCAAATGGAGTGATCAGGCCAGAGAAATCGGCAATACACTTGAATGCTTTTCTTACCTCTTCCTTATAGGCTGAATGATATACGGGGTACGTTGAATATTCTTTGTGTACATGTATAAAACAGGGGCGGGAGTTTTCAGAAATCACCTTAATGCGATACAACTCGGCAATTATAGATTTTGAAAGAATTTCTTTGTCAATGTCGGTTGCAAACTCCGGAGATGTCACCTCAACACAGAGTCCGACATGGTCCTCAGGCATATTTGCAGAACGGAACTGGTTCGGAAACGAAATTCTGGAAATACAGGTTTTAGAAGATGAAACATACAGCCATTGGCATAACGCGGCCATGTTAATAACATTTTTCCCTTTGAAAACAAGGTTGATAAAAGTCGTATCTATATATGGGAGATTAAACGTGGCAGCATCATCAGGATAAATACAGCTCAACAGGTCTGGCAATCTGCCGCTCCAAAGAAGGTGATCGCATGAAACCTGCTCACCATCAGAAAGATCCAGCTGCAGGGCATTATCCACTTTGCGGACTTTTGTTACGATTGTGTTGGTAGCAACCTTGACATTTGAATTTTGTGACACGAGGGCTGCACATATATCAAAAAAATGCCCGAAACCTCCGTTCTCAGGATAAAGAAAGTTCGCTTCTACCTTTACGGGTAAAAGAATCTGGTTCACAAGTTCAAAGAAAGAGTTGCCTTTGTTTTCTTTGTTTATAATGGAACGGTTAATTCCGGTTGACGCCCAGTCACTATGAATATCGTGGATTGGTTTGCAGAGGAATTTCTCTGTATATGGTTTAAAAAAAATCTGGTAAAGAGTATTGCCATATTTGGAAATTATATAGTTTTCAAATTTTTGCAGATCATGGTTGGAATATTCCTTCTTGGTCAAGAGATCCCGCGCAGAGGCAAATGCCATGCGCAGAGGTAATTTAAACAGATCCCTCTTTGTAAGTGGCCAGGAATAATAATCATCCAGAAATAGAACCTTGGAACTTCTATCTATTTTTATCAAAGGAATATGTTGGCCTATCTCCTGAATAAATCTGATAACCTCATCATCTTCAGTGTGAAATCTTTTCGGACCAATATCGAATACATATTTATCTTCGAATCTGAACGACTTGGCAAGTCCCCCGAGCCTTTGATCTCTTTCAAGCAATAGTATTTTGAAGTTCTTGTTTTTATGTATTAAATTATATGCTGCAGTTAATCCCGCAACACCACCGCCGACAATTACGATATTTTTCATTTAATTTCTGAACCTCTGATCGCTATTCCGGTCCCAAGTATCTTGTATCTACTCAAAATACGTATAAGTATTTCTATTGTTTGTGCTATGGAGAACATTACAAATATGACGACCGGGAGCACATATCTATCAACTGCCGTTTCAGAAAGAGTTGATCCGAAAAGTATTGAAAATCCGGTGAGCCAGATTACTACTTGGGGAGTATACTTCATTAAATCGGTATCTTTCTCAATAAGAATATTAATCACGACAAATACCGGAGCTAATAAAAACAGGATCGAAACAATACTGTTATGGATCATATTGTTATAGAAGGATTGTAACAGAGCAAATTTTTGGTTCACGGTGATTATTTTACTTGAAAATGTTGAAATATTGATTTGCCTCTGTAGCAACAAGGCGCCTGCTAACGGTTTGTTATGTCTTTCGAGGCTTAGTTGACGGAGATTATTATAATAATCATTTAAGTCCGTCTCCCAGGCCCTAGTTTCCATCCCGGCATTATAATATTTAAAACTCTTTATAAAAGTATTCTTTATAAAGAGCACCGGGTGCTCTTTAATGCCATCGATTACCACCTTCAAGCACAAGTCCTGAATAAAGCGTTCTTTGAACCCCTGCGAACTTAGTTTGACTGTCACATCCCACCAATAGGCGTGCATCAACTCATTTTTATCAGTTATTTGAGCATAATGTAATAATTGATCCAAGTTTCTGGAATCGCTCGGCATAAGCCCGTCATCGTGAATTACCCTGTTCCACAAATTCCATCCCAAACCGGATTTCAATTGATAATTATCATAATGATATTTGCTGAAAACTGATTGGCATAACGGTAAAACAAAAAACAGTAGAATAAATAATAATTTCAAATAATGCCGTTTCTTTATTGTCAAGAACGCATAAAGCGAGAGAAGCAGTACATAGAGAAGAGCATAAACGGGCTTCACCAGGATAGCCCAGCCTGCAATCAACATGAATAAGGCTATATTTATATTATGTATAAAATAATAGTTTGGTATCAACTCTTGATGCGAGACAGTACAAAGAGGATCATTGTTGCCGTATTCACGAAGGTATTTGAGGTAAAAATATATGGAACTGACTAACAACAATATACCAAATGTTTCCGACATGACCAAATAACTAAACGTAAAATATGAATAATATGAAACATATATCAGTAGTAACATGTAAGCGACAGAGTGATTGACTAGGTGGTTGCGGGCAATTTTGAATATCAACATGCCACTTGTTAAATACATGACGAATTGCGATATTTTAACGACACTGCCCCAGGATATATGTGTAAATTGGGATATACCATTGCAGACATAAAGGAAAAGACTGTAACCTAAAAAAGGATAATACTGACTTGGTTCAGTAAAAGAGTAACAACTTTCAAATACATAAGTGCCGGTTAGCACATAATGAACGTTGTTGTAATACCATGAGGAATCGCTTTGGGCGGGCATTAAAGGTAAGAACAGCACTATTACAGACTGAAAGATAACCAGAGTACATATGCATAGTGCAAGACAACAATTCAGAATATCAGACTTCGAGCGGCATTTCATGCCCTTGTACCTCATCAGGGATTACCGAATTTTCTTGAAAATAACAACCGGATCTTCATCTAGCACCGTTCTGTAATGGTGTTCTTCCGGTGACTCCCTGTTTTCGTAGGAGTTGTCTGGAGCATTGTTTGTAATCGCCAGGTAATTTGCCGACTTAAGATTGGCAAACAAATAATTACGTAATTTTCCATCTTTCTCGTGTACATCGTATTTTCTGATAATCCCCAGTCAGTAGAGAGCGCTGGTGAAAGATCCTCCCCGGTCAAGCCGCCACAACCCTCAACGGCGTGTAGAATTTCAAAGGAAGATCCTCATAGGTATTAGCAACCGTGTCACTTGGCTTGGCATTTTCGTTGAGAAATTTGACGATACCCCTCACCGGGCCATTTTAATCATGGGTAAGCCCATAGAAAAAGTCGGGCAGCGGCTGGCCGGCAATATAAGCTCCTATCAGACAAAGAGCAGCAATGCGATTAATTTTGAACATCCGAGTAAACACAAGGCAAGAAGATAGACCATAACCGGCAGTGCCGACGCAAGATACCAAAAAAAGGTTCTGGAGAGCTTACCGCATGAATAAACCGTCGGCTTCATCCTGCCAGAGGTAATGATTGCCTAAATTTGCAAAAAGGAAAAACGAGACACATAGTATAAGGCAGATCAGTATGAGTCTGTCACTTGCACTTTTTGGCATTCATGGTACTCTATTGTCGTTTTTGACTGGTCTAACAGAGCGCATCGTGTTTGAACTCAAACAAGTGAAAATACTGAGAACAGCGGCCATTGTTACTGTTTTGTCCAAAGCTCTTTATTGCTGTCGGTAATTCCTTTATCGTCAATCGTACTGGCACTGCCGGAACCATCTTTCAACGAAAAACCGATATAATTGCCACGAATTATGAATGTTCCGGTTGTACTCTTTTTATCCTCCTGAATAATAAACGTTCCATCACCCTTCAATTCAATGAAATCATGGGGATATTTTTTATTTACATACTTTCCGACACGCGCCTGGGGCACCGGAGCAGCTTTTGTTGCCGGAGCGCTTTGAGCGCCTTGCATGCCGGGCTTATTTGGGGCTGCAGGAGAAACAGGGGCTGTAGGGGAGGTCGCGGCCTTTTGAGTTTTAGGGCCACGGTCGCAGCCGGACATGGATAACGTACCAAATAGGGTTAGAATGGAGGTGGAAAGACAACATATTTTTCTGAAGTTTTTTAAATTCATGCTAGCTCCTTATTTTAATTGTCTGCACTTGTGCTGTACTTTTCTAATTATTTTGACTCATGATATTCTTCTTCCGCATTTACATCCCAAATATTATCCTTGTCGGTTCGCCCGGCAATAATGTTCTCAACAGCAACCATTGCAGTCAGCATAGAATGGTCAGCGTTGTTATAGCGGTGCATGCCGTTGCGACCAATCAAAAAAAGGTTGTTAAATTGATCGGTATACTCACGAACAACATCAAACTTATCATAACTGCCGAAATACGCGGGATACGCCTTAGGCATGCGTAGTACTGTTGCGTCAAGAACATCATCAGAATTAATAATGTCAATACTGACCAGCTCTTTAATGGCAAAATCAGCAAAATCAGTATCCCGCATGGACCAAAGCTCATCTCCTTCGGTACAAAAATACTCCAGCCCTATCCATACTGTTTCTGGATCAGCAACCAGATAAGGACTCCAGTTGTTAAATATCTGCAACCTGCCAAGTTTTACCTCCCGTTCCTGGATGTAAATCCAATTGTCGGGAATCAGGTTGTTGACCGTTTTCTGATCCGTCGTATTTTTAATTTTCATTTTTTTCAGCAAAAGGCCGACGGTCATAAAATCCCGGTACTGGAGAGCGCCTGCAATCTCTTTAACAGCATCAGGAACTGTACTTCCCATGGCTGCAATCAGCTCTCGGACCGGCATGCTCGAAAAATAATAATCACCGGTATACCGCGTTACCGTCCCGTTCCGTTCGTCCCTGGTGTGAACAGCCTCAATTTGGTCACCGTTTGTTTCGACAGCCACCACTTGTGCGCTTCGAATTATCCGGCCACCGTTCTGCTCCACCAAGGCTGCCACTTCCTCCCACATATGCCCCGGCCCGAGTTTGGGGTACATGAATTGTTCAATGAGGCTTGTTTCGACCTGTTTCTGAGTGATGACCTTTTCAAGTTTTAACAGTTTTCGCAAAGCATGTATAATGGTTTTGCTTACCGAAAGCCCCTTAATGCGTTGTGCACCCCACTCGGGTGTGATCTTTTGACAGGTAACCCCCCAAACCTTTTCCGTATAATCCTTGAAGAAGGTCAGGTAAAGCTCCCTGCCGAAGCGGTTTATGAAAAAATCCTCCAGCGAAGTTTCCTTGCGTATTGGCAGTAGAGAGCTCTTCATATAGCTGAAGCCGATCTTCAGAATACGAATCAGGCCGAGGTTAGTTAATGTATCAAGAGTCAGACTAATGGGATAGTTGAAGAATTTTCGAAGAAAATAAATTCGTGACAGACGGCTGCGTATCAGCATAACAGCGTCGGTTTGTTCGGGGTCGGGAGCCGGGACAGTGACAGGGGTTTGTTTACGAAGACGGCGCTGCTGACACCCATGTGCCAATGGCACCTTACGGCCAACCAAACAATCATCAAACGCAGGAGCACCCTGAAGAGGGAAAATATTCTGCCACCACTCCATGACTCTGTTGGATTTTGAGAAAAAACGATGGCCGCCAATATCGATGCGGTTTCCCTTATAAACTACGGTTTTTGAAATTCCACCGATATCATCGGTCATTTCAAAAACTATCGGCACTATATCGGTTTTGTCCAGCAGCTCATACGCGGCGGTAAGACCGGCCGGACCTGCTCCGATTATTATGGCATATTTTGGTTTCACCGCTTTACTGGCCTTACATAAGATTGTGGATGGCTCATGTGAACGTTAAAGATCATTTTCTCATCACACATTCCTCATAAGTTCTTCACGCATTTCCGGCGGCAATGTATCCCGGAGTCCGGCAACCTTTATCTTTAAACGTCTCCAGGCTCGGATGCCGTAAACAACCGCGACCGTCATCAGAATATGCTTGACCATCAGCGCCGGCACCTGCTGCTTGTCGGCAAAATGATTCCATTCGAAACTTGCATAAAAAACAGTACGCGGCACGCCGCCAATGATGATCCACCAGAGAGAATACCTGAAAAAGGTAATCATCCGTTTATATGTCTTGAGAAAAAACAACGTGGCGGTGGGAGTGTCCATTTCAGCCTGAATACGTACCAGGGCGTGCATGACAAAAGCGCTTGCCATCATCAGGGCAGTTGCAACATCATGAAAATAATTATTCATCATGACGGCAACACCAAGACCTGGTGACTGCTGTAGCATATGTGTCAGATAAAGATTAAAATCGCTCATGATCACCTTTCACTTAATCTAGTGGAGCCTGAAGGACGAACTAAATAGTTGAAGTATTGTCAAGCACTCATTTTTTCAATGCTATTGCCCTGAAATGAGTGTTGTAATGCGTATATTGATCAATAACTCGTTGATCCCAGAAGAATCGAGCCTCAATGACCAACTTCCCGGTTTTGTCGATACAACCAAGTTTGCCATTAAGCATGACCGGCGCTAAACCATCCACAAAAATCGATCCTGACTCAAATTGCGGTTTAATGACCATCTTTCCGGTTTTGTCCATATAGCCGATCATTTTGTCGACCCTGACTGGAGCCAAACCCTCAGAAAAAAGAGTTGGAGAAGCGAAGGTTTTATCTACAATTTGTTTACCGGTACGGTCAATCAGCTGCCAGACATCTTTTTTCTTTACAGCCGCAACACCATCATTAAAGTTCGTTGCCTCACTATATTGTGCAGGAATGACCATATTGCCGGCACGATCAACAAATCCTATCAAACCGAATTTACCATTTATTTTCACCATGGCGAGTCCCTCGCGAAACATGGCGGCATCATAATACTGTGGATTAATGACCATCTTACCGGTTTTATCAATGTAGCCCTGCTGATTCTTTATCTTAACTGCGGCCAATCCTTCCGAAAATGGAGAAGCGTCATCATACTCAGGACTGATGACCATTTTGCCATTCACATCAATAAACCCCGCCTTAAATTCTTTGTTTTTCGGCACAAGCACCATCGCCAAACCTTCTGTAAATCCAAATGTAGCGAGATAATCAAATCCGGTAACCGGAGTGCCGGTTTGACTTATAAAGGCATACTTATCGCCATTTTTTACGGCAGCACGACCATTTAGAAAAATCATGCCTCTGTCAAAGCCCGGCGGAATAACCACCTTGCCGTTAATATCAATATAGCCATCCTTGCCATTCATGCGCACCGCAGCCAATCCCTCGGAAAACATAGAGGCATTATCAAACTGTGGTGGAATAACGGTTACCCCGGTCTGGTCACAATAGCCATACTTACCATTAAAGTTCACCAGAAACCGGTATGGATTATCCAGCTTGACAACTTTTTGTTCTTTATGACAGGCGGTACAAAGTGTTATCAGTGCAAATGCAAGAATCAATAAGCGTTTCATTGACAATTCTCCTTAGATATTTTGACGATGCCTGAGTTTTATACTCATCTCTCATCGACCTTACAAACCATTTCATTAAACATCTTGGTAAACTCATCTTCCGCAAGACTTTTATAGTACTCTGAACGACCGGCAACCACCAGACAGAGTACACCATTCTGCTCCCGTATGGCGCCAACGATCTCCCTCCGATAAAAAAGCAAGCGCCAAATAACGCCAATTGTAGCCAAGAGAAAACCGGCATACAAAATTGACAACCCGCGTTGTTTTACGACATAAAACCGCACCCAGAAAGGCATTTCACGCATTTCCAGCCGATACCCTGCAAATTCCATAGAGCCATTTTTGGGAATGGTTGTTTCAGCAAGTTTCTTGCCATCGCGTTCAACGGCCATTACAAAAACAGGATTATTAAATTCCATGCTTTTTGAGGTATGTTTTCCATCCTTGAATTCATAATCCGTATAAAAGAATGTGGTAAAAAGAAAGCCACCCAGTTTAAAACTGTCGGGCCTACCTTTTACAACGTCAAGTTTAAAAAATGCACCTTGAACCTCATTTCCAGATGAATCCTTGAGTACAAAGAGAGGTGCTACTCCAAGATGCTTGAATACAAAAGATGAGTTATCTGTATTATAAGGCGTATTTATACCTACTTCGTGTTCTTTGCCATCTGCATCATCGAGCTTGACTCTGATGCCGGTTACCGTATTACGCACTACCTGGGGCTCAATGCTCCTTATTGTAAACGAAACGTTGGGGATGGTTCCCGTCGCCGGCAATTTAGGTCTTGGTTTATTATTATAGCGCTCAATCTCTCCCTGAAACAGCTCACCTTGGGCCAGTTCGATATACCCAATAAACTCGGTATAGACACTTATAAGCCCGCCTAGAAGGACCAGAAAGAAACTAAGATGAAAAAGCATAAAAGCTACCGGTGCCAACCGGTTTTTGACTCCGTAGAAACCGGATGCATCTCCAAGCACCGTGTACCGGTTTTTTCGAAGTAAATTTAATACTGTTTCATCATCCAAATGTTCCGGCAAGGGATAAGAACTTCGAAATGAATAGCCGCCGGCTGTAGCAGGATCCAGGATTTTAGCTTCCGAGATTACTATCCGGCTTTTGACGACCGGGACCCTCTGCCACAGCACCAGTGACAAGTTAAGAAAAAAAAGTAACCACAAGGTTATAGTGATCGGCGAAGTGTAGATAGTTGTCAGGCCAAACAGATCAAGATACGCCACAAGCTCGGGAGATTTTTTCTGCCACTCAAAATAGATTGTTTTCAACAGGCTCTGTTGAGGCACCCAGAGTCCAATTACAAACATCAAACCGAGCAGACAAATGAGAACTATGGTAAAACGGAGGGAGCTTAGGTATTTAATTATTTTATTAATCATAGAGTTGATGAGATGCTGAGGGATCAGTGGGGATGGACGAGATATTTTCTCATCTTTCCACACCCACTACTCAGCAACCTTTACCTTACCTGAAACACGTGTAAACTGGTATTAACAACAAGGTTTACGCCAAAGAAACATATAATTACACTGCTCAATGCTGCAATCGCCAACCAGGCCAACCTGTTTTCACGCCAGCCAAAGGTAACACGAAGGTGGATGGTAATTCCGTAAATGAGCCATGATATGAGTGACCATGTTTCAACAGGGTCCCAGGCCCAGTAGCTTCCCCAGAGGTCTTTTGCCCATATTGCGCCGGCGGAGATCATTATGGTATCGGTAATAAATCCAAAAACAACATAGCGGAAAACCAGCTCGTCCAAACGGCCCAGAGATGGAAACCGGTCATATGCCGGATTCGGTACCTCTTTTGCCTCACTCTTCTTTTTCAGCAAAAACAGAACACCTGCAGCCATGGCTAAGGAGTATGCACCGAAAGAAAGCCACGCAAAATAGACATGAATATACAACCATATGGTTTTGAGACTCGCCGCCATCGGGGTCAATGACGGATTCTGCATGTAACCATAACCAAGCATTATAAGAACCAGCGGGATAGTACCGGCAGCCAGACCCTGAAGCTGTTTGTTCTGCCACCCGACAAACAGAGTGCCGGCAACGATAAACCACCCGCCCATAAGAGCATATTCATAATGACCGGACCATGGAAGGTGGCCTGTGGCGTTGAAACGTGCTGCAATTGCAAGTGTCTGAGCTATAAAACCTAAAGCAACAAAAAGTGTCACCTTGGAAACAACCCGCGGATTTCTGAATACGAATGAGTAGATGAAACCACCGCCTGCAAGAGCGTAAATCACCATTGATACTAAATAAAATATTGTTTCCCAATAGGCCATTTAAAGTTCCTTTTCCAGACTGAAGAATGACACCATAAATTTATTCATAGATCTTATGCCGTTAAACGTCTTTCAACATCTTTTCCCGTATACTTAACGGCACACCCTTGTTGTAGCTCTTTCATCCAAACCCGCTGCGGCCTGACGGTAAGTCTTATAGCAAGTCCTATTAGCGCAATAACAGCTCCAAAGACGATAATCGGCATGTGACGTCTACGAACCACTTTAATTTCCGACCAAACGCCCATTCTTTCACAAACAAACGAGATATTACCTGATGTTTGCTGCTGTTCCACTTGAAAAATCAGTTCCTTGTCCACTAGTGTATTTTTACCTTGGCGAAGAACCACTTTTAGGCGACTTTTCTCCGGCTGGTAAAATACTTCACCATCAAGATTGCCATCGATAAAAGAATTATAAAATCCGAAATTATCAATTTTTGGCATCAACGGCCACAGCAAAACTTTACCTTTAAAAACCGGAACAGCTCCATCTATAGAAACGGATATTTTTGGTTCATACAGCATTTTAGCCATATATATGTCGTAACTCCCGGCATGATACGGTTCAGGAGATTTCAAAACAACCTTGTGTTGTTTACCATCCGCATCGATAAAAATACTCTCAGCCGCTCCGAGAGGATAGGCGGCTTCCGGGATTATATTCCTGATGATTTTCATCTTGGGGAGAGTCGTCGGCGCACTTGTAAGCGGACCGGTGACAAGAGTTCGATATCTGTCAATTGTGTTCAGATCGACCGCAGCTCCTACGCCGTGCAGGAGCGTACCGGAGAATTGGCGCATATTGTCCAGCGTGCCGGTGAAGAGAACAAGAAAAAGACCGAAATACAGAAGCATTGTACCGAAATAACCGATATCATGTTTCTCAGCGTATGCGTTGCTGCTATCAAAGTGATAACCGGCAGCGGTCAGGGAACCTTTGACCACGGATGCCGATTGAGTGATATTCAGCTCGTTCCGTGGCACCCCTCTGTCGGAACCGTACCTGATTGTGCATGAACTGCCTTTCAGGTAATAGATAAAACGGATGCCAACGAACAGGCTGAGGCAGGCGTTATTATAAAGCAGCGGATACTTGGAAGCAGCCAATGGCAATTGAATGTGAAATATTGACCTCAGAATGAACAGAAGCGGTATGATGAAAAATAGTAATATCGGCAATGGTGAGGTAAAGATAAACTTGGATAACTTTAAATCAATTTTCATGGTGCAATCTATTTCCTTTTCCGAACTTTGATTTAGCTATACCATACAGTGAGTATATTATAAAAGCGATAATTCAGCTTGGATTATTTAACTAAAGCCCCGGCAAAAGCTATGTTTCATCAGATTTCATGCGTTGCTTTTAAAGTATTCCGATCACATAATTCAAGTTCTATAACTACTTATAAATATTCATTCGCTGAGTTTTTCTGCTTTCGCTTTTTCCAAACTGGCAGCCTCAGCAGCCAATCTGGCACTTTGTTTGTTCAATGTTTTTATATTTTTTTGATCTACGTAAGTCTTTCGTTGCGCTATCGCAGCATCATCACGCTCAGCAGTAATCCGGGCGGCTTTGGCATCTTCTTCATTTCCATAATATTCGACAATTATGGCTGTATCGGTTTCCCGAATAGTGCCGTAACCTTCACCGGACTGTGCTGCTGAAGGCAAAGAAGCAACTATAATCATGTAGATAATGAGTTTCTTAATCATATTACTTTCCACATAAAATGATCATTGATGAGTGACAACAGTTCCATAACAAACAAAAGATATTCCATTTCGAATCAGGCATCATTCATCTCTCGTCACACTAAAGCCACTACTTTATTTCCTTATGATTAATTCCAGTTAACTCCATTTTACCTTTTTTCGACCGACCAAAGGTAAGCCGCAGCTCTTTTTTAACCTTCTCATACTGAACATGGTAGATATAAATCAGAAATTTATCCTGCGGTCTGACAGAATGACTTACTTCCTTTGCATCCTTGAATGGCCCGGTTTCCTTCAATTGCAGCTGCCAGAGTCCAGTAAACTGATTTTCCGGTCCAACTTCTCTGAAACCGGCAGAGGCTTCCTTGTAGATAGCTGAAAAATCAGCTGCTTTAACCTGCATTAGTACTTTCTGCTTCAGTATTGCAGCATCGGCTTCATCCTGAGGAGAAGCGGCTGTTGCGGGCGTTTGAGCAACACCAGCTATTGGCTTGGTTTTCGAGGCTGACGACAGCGCCGCCTGCTGAGGTAACGGTGCCTTTTCCTTTTTTGAGCTGCAGCCGGCAAGGCCTGCAAATATGATGACACAGAGTGCGACAGCAGTAATAAACGTAGTTCTCATTGATACTCTCCTGAAATTGTTAATTCAACAAACTTATCATATCTGAGCATACTAACACATTTGACAATACACGGTCAAACCAAGATTAATTTAAATTCTCGCACAAGGGCACAAATATAAGGTTCATCTGCTGGTCAGACGTATGTGAGCATGAGCCGTCCATATTCGTGTCTTTGTGACTTCGCGCAAAAGTTTGATTTACATGCACAATCCACAAAAAAACCCGGCTTTTGAGGGCCGGGATAACATTCAACAGTGGAGAGGGGTTTCCCCCTCTCCTTTATAGAGCAGTAAAGATTAGTATGATACCGGACGTAGAACTTTACGAACCATTCCAGTTCCAGCGCCTGCTGCACCGTTGTGGTCATCGCAACCACCCCAGGCGTCAAACAACTGGTGACCTTCAGCATTGGT
>JANXZX010000233.1 GCA_025355325.1 Geobacteraceae bacterium | reverse complement strand
TACACTTTAAGAATGTGCGGAATCGCAGGGTATTGGGAGCGCGACGGGCAGGGATCGGTTGCCCGCGTGAAGTCCATGTACCAGAGCCAGTTTAAAAGTCGTATTTATGCATTACTGGTACTGCCGAATGCGCCGACCTCAACGTTCACTGACTTTGTGCCGGCCGCCCCGATGACCGAATCAAAAAAATGGGATGAACTTCGGGAGAGGATTTTTTACGTCGTCGAAAAATATGCCGCCGAGCACGACATCCCTCTGGAAATGATTATAGAATACGGTGATCCTGCTGATAAAATCATCAACTTTGCTAAGAGAGAAGATATTGACGTAATCGTCATAGGCAGTTCCGGCAAGGGATTTATCCAGCGCCGAATCAAAGGGAGTGTTTCCCATAAAGTAGCAAGCAATGCCGCGTGTTCGGTATTTATCGTGAGGGGCTGATGCCGGAAAGATCTTGTATTATGTACCGATTCGTAGTTCGACCGCTTTTATTTGTAATTACTCTGCTGCTGCCCATTTCTGCTTATGCTGCCGAATCATTCCGGGTGCCCATCCTGCTGTATCACCGCTTTGGAGCGACGGTCGCCGATGGCATGACGATCACGACCCCGGTCTTTGAAGCACAGATGAAATACCTGCATGATAACGGCTACAAAGTAATTCCGCTCCGGCAGCTTGTCGACTATTACCGTAAAAAAGCTCCCGCACCAGGATCAAAGTCGGTTGTAATAGTAGAAGATGATGCCCACAAATCTGTTTATAGCGATATGTTGCCGATAATAAAAAAGTACCGTTACCCGGTGACGATATTTACGTATCCTTCTGCAATTTCCAACGCTAAATACGCTATGACCTGGGACCAGATGCGCGAGCTGACAAAAACCGGCTTGTTTGATGTTCAGTCGCATACCTACTGGCATCCAAACTTCAAAAAAGAGCGCAAGAAGCTGAGTAAGGCGTCCTTGGAATCACTCGTCATGACACAGCTAAAGAAATCAAAAGCCCGGCTGGAA
Organism: Geobacteraceae bacterium; assembly: GCA_025355325.1. Taxonomy (GTDB): domain Bacteria; phylum Desulfobacterota; class Desulfuromonadia; order Geobacterales; family Pseudopelobacteraceae; genus JACRCG01. The sequence continues at coordinate 44,792 of JANXZX010000233.1, read as the reverse complement.
ACGGAGCTTGGAGCAAGGGTTGACATGCTGGCCTGGCCTTTTGGCATATACGATGATTATCTGTTAGGCAAGGCAGCAGAAGCCGGTTATAGCGCCACCTTCACGATTGAGCGCCGCCACGCAACGGCTACGGATTCAGTAATGAAGCTGCCTCGCTATCTGCTCGTCAATGCCGATAGCGGTAAAGCGTTTGTGCAGCTCCTTGAAGGTAATGCCGTCAAACGGAATATTGTTTATTGATGCCTGATGAGACACCTAAAAAACACCCCTGCCCAGATTGTACCTGCTGTCAGTGGTGCTCCGAAGAGCGTTGCAGGCTCTGCCGGAATCGTTCAGTATGCGGCAGGCGTAAGCTTTCAATGGCAGAACAGATTGCGTTGTACGACTCCTTGAATCCTCCCCAGGCCGATCCGACAAAACAGTAATTACGTATAAATCAACTCTCTCAGAGTTTCCACACGGGGACATCAATCACCTGAGGAGGTGCTAATACTTAGAAACGTTAGAATATTTCTCTTGGAATACGTAGTCATAATATGATAGAAACGGGAAGTTATCAAAAAATCAGGAGGTCGCAGGTGAAAAAAACAGCACTTATAGTTCTCAGTATTGCCGCTCTCGCCATTGCAGGGTGCAAAGACAAACCAAAGGCCCCAGCAACTCCAGCAGCACCACAGCAAGGCCAAATGCCGGGGGCAGCAGCTCCAGGTGGTGATCCTCATGCAGGCATGAAATCGCAGGAGATCCCTGCTGGTGCCGGTAAAAAAGCAACAGTAACCCAGACCATGAATTCTGGCGGCTACACCTATGTTGAAGCAGCTGACGATAAAGGCGTTAAGACCTGGTTGGCTCTGCCGGAAACAAAGGTTGCCAAAGGCGACAAGATCGAATATCCGGAAGCACCGCCTATGGTCAACTTCCAGAGCAAAACTCTTAACAAAACCTTTGAAAAGATCCTCTTCATTCCTGGCATCAGAATTGAGAAGTAATTTAAAAATTTAATTCACCGACGGGGCCATACACATGGCCCCGTTTTTTTATGCAACTGATAGCGCCGCTTTTGAAGGGCCATGCTCAGGGACAATGCCTAGTACCTTTGCGTAGCACTCTTTCGCTTTCTTGTTTCTGCCTTGCTCTGAATATAAATCTCCAAGCAGAAGCCATCCCCACGGATTCCCCGGCTGCCGAGCCGCAATCTCCCGCAGTTCTATTTCGGTTTTTCCATACTCACCCCGCTGGCGATACCATTCTGCCGCAATTACATTCGTCGTGTAGCAGTACCCAAGAAGCTCTTTCTGTCTATTGAAACGATTCAGGTCATTTTGTGGATTTTGTGCCAACTCTTTCAGAAGGCGGGCCGATGAAGACCCTTGTGTGGGAGCACTGTAAACGGCGGCATGGCGGGATTCTGCAAAAATTCCGGGTGTTGTGGTGCCTGCTGCCACTGCATCATTAAAGAGCCGTGTGCCAGGATAAAAGGCAAGCGGTGAAACATAACCATCATCAGGATGAATGCGCCGGACAAGCTCGATTGTCTGGCCGATATCGTCGGCTGACTCTCCCGGAACATCACTGATCAGGTAAATTGAAAGGTTGATGCCAACCTCCCGTACTACCGCACACGCAACTTCAATCTGCGCCGGGGTGATTTTTTTGCCCAACTGCGAAAGAATCTGTGGTGAGCCTGATTCAACACCGAGCTGTATGCATTCGCACCCGGCGCGTTTCATCTCAATTGCCAGCTCTTTGTCTATGGCAGTCACTCTTGATTGGCAATTCCAGAGGATATTGACTTCCTGCTCTTGAAGAAGAGAGCAAAATTTAAGGACCCTTTTACGGTCGGCAGTAAAAGTGTCATCCCTTATAGAGAAATAAATTTGGCCGTACTTTTGCCTGATATACCGGATCTCTTCAACAATTGACTCCGGCGAGCGAAAACGGACTTTTTTTCCCCAAAAGTCAGGCGAGCTACAGAAGTAGCAGGTGGAGGGACAACCTCGGGTGGTAACGATAAATTCCGATTGCAACTCGACGTCCAATCCGACTGACGTGTCAAGATAATGCGCCGGCAGTGGCAGGCAATCAAGGTCATCCAGGCTATTTCGGGGGGGAGTGACCACAATGGTAGAATTGCGGCGGAACGCCAGTCCGGCGACGCTCTGCCATTCAGTTTTCGAGGATACGCAGGCGGCAAATTCCAGCAGCGTTGCCTCAGCTTCGCCCCGGATGACGACATCCACCGTTGAGTCTTCCATCAAAATATCTTCATAGCAGAAGGTTGCGTGCCCGCCACCCATAACAATCAAACATTCCGGGAGAATGTTACGGCATAACCGGGCAAGCTCCAGTGAAATGTGCCTGTTGTGCGTCCACTGGGAGATACCTAGAATATCCGGCTTGAATGCCAGCAACTCCTGCTTGATTCTGTCTGTCGGCCAGGCAGAAAAATTGGCCAGAAGCGAATCATATCCGGCCTCCCGCAGACAGGCATGCAGATAACACAAGCCGGTTGGCACAAGACTTATATAGGGATCTTTGCGGTGTGGAAGTCCGGATTGGTAGGCGAGCAGTATCTTCATGGTGAAAAAAAATCCGGGTCAAATGACCCGGATACAGGAGAAGTATATATGCAATCGAAGTTATTTCGCAATGTTGAGCGATACGCCAAGCGTATCATTTGTCAAGATATCACTTTCATTTTCCTCTTCGACGCCAAGCAGCAACTCACTGAAATTTATCGAATCGGAAGCCGTATTGGTCATGCGTCTCGCCCCAAGGTATCGCGACAGGTAGTAGGGTGTATCCATAGACGAAATAACTACGCGGTGTTCGCGAGATGAAGCATGAATCATTTTACGGTTGCCGAGATAGATGCCGACATGTGAAGGGAAGCTGGCATAGGTCTGGAAGAAAACAAGATCGCCCTTTTTAAGATCGCCCCTCATGACCTCATTACCGACATAAAACTGCTCTCTGGCAGTACGAGGAAGCTTAACGCTCTGCTCACGGAACACCTGCTGGGTAAAGCTCGAACAGTCAAGGGCAGTGCGGCTGCTTCCCCCGAAACGGTAGCGGGCTCCAAGAAAACTATAGGCGCTCTTTTTGAGGTTACTGACGGCCTGGTTTGCCTCCAGCGATTTTGCAAGGTCAATCGGTCGATCAGACTCAAGATCGGTCAGTTCAGCCAATGTATCGGTCAGCTCCTGCTCATTCAAGAGATCTTTGTTGATAAGCTGGAGCCTGTCAGCTCCAGTGGAGCGGGAAGGCACCTCTGCGGCTACGAGAACAAGAACCTGTCCGGGCTTGACTTTGTTACCCTTCAACCCGTTCAAACTTCTGATTTCAGCCATTTTAACGCCGGTTTTTTTTGCTATTTTGGGAAGAGTATCACCCTTGGCAACCTTGTAGGAGTCTTTGTGTGCCGATGCTACGACATTTTTTTGTGGTTCTGCATGCGATGGGATTATGAGGCGAGTACCCTTGGCGACACGGGAAGCGGTTAAACTGTTAACAGACTTGAGCTCATCCACTGATACATGATATTTCCGGGCAATCGACTGAAGAGATTCACTTTTACGTACGACATGAGATTTCGAAGCCAGAACCAACTGAGGCAATGACAGGAGTATGAGGCATATCGCGGCAACTATACGAATATGGGCCATGTTCCCTCCAGATTGTTTTAATTTTTGTTCGAAGGCGATCATTTATATAACAGCCAACTAAAAAAGTCAACCTTTGTTACGTTTTACAAGGTTTTCTTGCAAGCAAAACATGTGCCATTTCCGGCCGCTCAACGACTGTTTCTTCCCAAAAGTCTAATGGTAACGGGGGCCTCGTGTAGTACTGTGACCTGTTTTTCCGGGACTCGCAGATTCTTCAAATATTCTTTTCCTCTTTTCAATTGAGCTGCGTCAATATCTTCGGTTGCAACCGCTGCAATTTGCGAAACCTGGCTGGCAGCCCCCTCAATATAAACCGAATCCGGTTCGCACGTAACACGAAGAGATGACTGGGCAGATGACAACCTGCCTTTTAGTGCGACTTTAACCGGCACACGTTTACGCAGTTTTTTCTCCGCTGAGACACGTATACTGGAAGGCGATACCGACATAATTGTCATGCCTGAAGGAGCCGAAATATCAGCATGGTTGACCCTGATCGGGGTGACCCCCTCTGTTATTCGGGACGCATCAATTTCAGCGGTCAGATCAAGCTTTGAAGGCGCTGGTGCCAGACTTGACATGGCCTTTACCTGGACCGTCACCTCTTCAGGCAGCGTACGAAGCAGCACAATACCGTCCGGTACTCCGTGCAGTCGTACCGGGGCGGAAACAGTTGTGATCTGTCCTTGACGGACCGTAATCAACCCCCAGAAAACACACACCCCAAGCAGAAGAGCTATCTTCGGGAATAAATTTGAAAAAATACGTCGGCGCAGGGTGACACGAGGACATTCGACTTCGCTCCTCAGCAGTTCATCCAGTGCCATAATGAGCTCGGTGGGTGTATTCACACGGCGCAGCGCCCCGGCTGTCACAAGAGAAACCTCGCCGCGCTCCTCGGATATGGCAACAATTACCGCATCGCTCCGCTCAGACAATCCGAGAGCCGCCCGATGACGGGTACCGAGGTGTTGCGGAACATCGGCACTGACTGAAAGCGGCAGGTGGCACGCGGCCTTTTCAATCCTGCCGTTATTGATAAGAGCTGCCCCGTCGTGAAATGGCGCACCGTTATAAAAAATGGACTCAAGCATCTGAGGTGAAATCTCACAATCAAGAACGACCCCGTTTGTCATCAGATCCTGCAACGACTCATTACCCTGAAACACAATCAAGGCGCCGGTTTTGTTGGCAGCCATGCGAAAGAGAGTCTCGGCGATTTCCTGGAATTGGCTGTGCTGTGTATCCTGGCGACTATCAAGAAGGATATGGCGCATGAGACTGAAGCGATATAACGCCTGACGGATCTCCGCCTGAAACACGACAATTATGAGAATGATCAGTACCGTGCCAAGCTCCTGAAGTACCCAGCTCGTCATATACAGATCCAGAAAACGGGTCGCAAAATAGATAAGAGTTACGATTCCAAGTCCCAATAACACCTGAATAGCTCGCGTGCCGCGAAACCACGAGTACATCTGGTACAACAGAAAGGTCATAATCAATATATCGGCAATATCTTGAATACGGATGGGGGGGATCACTCTGTAGCGGCTCCTGAACTGATGCGGTTAGGTTTTTTCTGGTTAACGGCTGGTAAAATGTGCTACACAGATACGCCGATTTTATAGCATTTAAATCTCTTAAAAGGTAGTGGAAACGAATGTTCAGGCTTTCTGATAAAGGGGAAAAAATTCAGCAGATGTTTGGAGCGATTGCCCCTCGCTATGATTTTCTTAACCGGCTGTTAAGCTTTGGTATCGACCGGCGTTGGCGCACAAAGGCCGTCCGGCTGCTTAAATACCGTGAAGGTTCCCGGATTCTGGATGTGGCAACCGGCACCGGTGATGTTGCCCTGGAGATCGCCTTGCGAACACCTGGTTCAGTTAAAATTACCGGAGCTGATTTTTGCAAGGAGATGGTTGATTTCGGGATTACAAAGGTAGCGGCATCACCATATGCCGACAGAATTGATTTCAAGGTTGCGCCCTGCGAAGATCTGCCGTTTGCCAACGAAACGTTTGATTCAATTACCATCGCCTTTGGCATCAGAAACGTTGTTGACAGAAAACTGGGATTGGCCGAAATGTGGCGGGTTCTGAGCCCCGGCGGCCGGATGATTATACTTGAATTTTCAACGCCCCGTTCGCAACTGTTCAGACAGCTATACTATTTCTACTTCCGCCGGTTGCTGCCGATTGTCGGAGGACTGTTCTCCCGCTATAATGCGTATAAATACCTGCCGGACTCCGTACTTGAGTTCCCGTCCCAGGAGGAATTTTCGCGAATGATCTCCGAGGCCGGATTCCGCAACATACACCTCCATGAGCTTACCTTCGGCATTGCCACTATCTACGTCGGTGAGAAGGAGTAAAAAACACCTTCTGCGGATTGTTTGAAGCCATAAAAAAAGGCGGCTCATCAGCCGCCTTTTCAGTTTGATCACTGCACCGCTACGGCACTATTTACCGCAGCATTTTTTATATTTCAAGCCACTGCCGCAGGTGCACGGGTCGTTGCGGCCCACCTTGGTTACTGTTATCGGTTTTGGTTTAACCATGTGACCATCAGCAAAATACCACCGACCATCTTTACGCCTGAATTGACCCGCTTCGTGATGTTCACGGTTATTGCCCTTCTCAATGAAACGGGCAATGAACTCCACTTCTCCGACGGAGTCGTCTGCTCCCCCTTTATGGGTGCTGACAATTTCCAGCCCCAGCCATTCTGCTGTTTCAGCCCACTCCTTCGTACCGGCGTGATCGTACGCCTGACGGTGTTCAGGGTGGGTGCTCTCAAAGATAAAATCCATCTTGGCAAAAACATACGCCGAATAACGGGCGCGCATAAGCTGTTCGGCTGTCTGGGCCGGCTGAACGCCTGAAACGATCTGTTCACAACACTCGGAATAGGAATTCCCACTTCCGCACGGACATATAGTCATTATCGATTCTCCTTCTTGGGTAATTGATGGTTTGGTGACACATTTCATGCTCTTTTGTCAAATGATATATTAAAATAGAGCTTGCCTGGAATCTGCTTTCACTGTACTTATAGCGGTTCGAATAATTGCGGTCGATCATGGAGGACTGAGATGAACGCTTCAAGCAGAGAATTGTTGCAGGCTCCATTAACTGCGCATGAGACCAGATGGGCGACCGAACTTACAGACAAGCTCCCTGATGATGTTGATTTAACCTTTGAGGAGTCGAAAATCCTGACCAGGCTTCCGATGAGTGAATGGCCGGAAGATCTGATTTTCAAAGTTAAAAATATTATTGATTCTGAAGATTATCCGGACGAAGACTCCGGCGAGTAATACCCGGATCAAGAAACTGTAGAAGGCACCATACAAAAGAAGGAGCACCATTTGAAATACCGGCAACCTGGACTATCCGCACTATTATCAACCCTTGTCATCTGTTTTGTAACGGCGTGTTCCGGCAGCAAAAATATTGAGCCGCAGAAAGACACAAAACAACGGGCTGCTGATGCAGCTTTTGCATCTACTACTGCTGCCACCAGAAAAGCGGCGGCTTTTGCGGCACAGACCAGCGCCGCGCGGAAAGCTGCTCCGGCAATAAAATACAAAGCCGGCGAGAGCCCTGAGTATGCCAGACAATGCGGCTGGCCGGTTCCGTGCGCTGCCCCCCTGCCCGGCTCGATTCTGCCGTCGAAACGCATCGTAGCGTACTACGGCAATCCGTTTTCGAAGAAGATGGGGGCGCTCGGCGAGTTCCCCAAAGACGAGATGCTCCGGCGGTTGAAGGGTGAAGTAGCCAAATGGCAGGCTGCCGACCCGTCCACCCCGGTCCAGCCGGCGCTGCACCTGATTGCCGTAGTGGCACAGGGAGCCCCAGGCAAGGATGGCAAGTACCGCATGATCATGCCTGACGCCATAGTTAACCAGGTCTATGGCTGGGCCAAAGAAGCCGGAGCGGTTATGTTCATCGACATTCAGACCGGACATGACGATATCCGCTCGGTGCTGCCGCGCTTCGAGTGGATCCTCAAGAACCCAGACGTGCATCTGGGAATCGATCCGGAATTCAACCTGATTAAAAGCGGCAAAAAACCGGGCAAGAAAATCGGCACGTATGATGCCGCCGACATAAATTTTGCTTCCGGTTACCTGAAGGATCTGGTCAAAAAGTACAATCTGCCCCCTAAGGTGTTTACCGTGCACCGGTTTACCCGCAACGGCGTCACCAATTCAAAAAGTATTGTAGTGCGACCTGAAGTGCAGATGGTCATGCATATGGATGGTTGGGGAGCCCCCTGGCTGAAACGCGATTCGTACAAGGCGTATGTCGTTGCAGAACCGGTTCAATACACCGGATTCAAGCTTTTTTATCATAATGACACCAAAAAGGGAGATCCGTTGCTGACACCGCAGGAAGTACTGAAGTTGAACCCGAAACCGCTCTACATTCAGTACCAGTAACCGACCGGCACTGGATGCTGCTAATATTTCCACCACTTGCCAAAGCGTGCGAACCGCCAGCCGGCGTAGCCCGTCTGGCAGCCTCATTGCGGGCACATGGGCAACAATGCCATATACTTGATGCCAATCTGGAAGGCCAACTCTGGCTATTACATCAACCTGTAACCGCATCTGACACCTGGAGCCGCCGCGCCGGTAAAGGTCGGTCACGTAATCTGGCCGCCCTGCGCGACATCGCCACCTATCAAGCGCCTGATCGATATCGACGGGCAGTCAGTGATCTTAACCGTATTCTGGCTGTTTCTTCCACCGCAAGTGGTGCAACCGTCGGACTGGCTGATTACCAGCACACCACTCTCTCGCCATTACGCAGTGCCGACCTGCTCGCGGCAGCACATGAACCGGAACAAAATCCTTTTTTCCCGTATTTCAGCCTGAGACTGCCGGAACTTCTTGCCGATGTCGGCGCCGTCGGGTTTTCGCTTAATTACCTCAGTCAGGCACTCTGCACGTTTGCCATGATCGGCTACATCAAAAAATGTCATCCAAACATGAGAATCGTTGTCGGCGGCGGCCTGGTAACCTCCTGGATGCATCGCCCCGACTGGCGTTCCCCCTTCGAAAGTCTGGTGGATGACCTGATCTCCGGCCCTGGTGAAGAACCGCTGCTGGCTCTTTCGGGAAAAGCCGACAAGCCGGGGAGTCACATCACTCCGGACTATTCCACCCTGCCGCTGAAGGACTATTTTTCTCCCGGCCTGGTGCTCCCCTACAGTGCCGCTGACGGCTGCTACTGGAATCGCTGTTCGTTTTGTCCGGAGCGTGCCGAAGGGAACAAATACCGGCCTGTATCAACTTCTCACGTGTTGTCGGACCTGAAGCTTTTAGTCGAACAATCCAGACCGGTTTTGGTTCATCTGCTTGACAACGCCATCAGCCCCTCACTGCTGTGCGCCCTTGCGGAGCATCCGCCGATAGCTCCCTGGTACGGTTTCGCACGGATTGACGAACATCTGGCCGATCCGGAATTCTGCCACTCACTAAAGCGTTCCGGATGCATAATGCTGAAGGTGGGGTTGGAGTCGGGCGATCAGGGCGTGTTGGACCGCATGGGCAAGGGAATTAATCTCGGATTGGCATCGCAGGTACTGAACAACCTGAAAAATGCCGGGATTTCGGTTTACTGCTACCTGCTGTTCGGAACCCCTGGTGAAACCTTGACGGAAGCGCGCCATACACTGAAGTTTGTTGTCCGGCACCATCAGGCCATCACTTTTCTTAATCTGGCAGTATTCAATATGCCGCTCCATGGCGAAGAGGCTGCGGAGTACGGAGACAAACTGTTTTACGAAGGGGATCTTTCGCTCTACACTGCATTTCGGCATCCCGGAGAGTGGGACCGCCGGTCGGTACGAAATTTTCTGGAGAATGAATTCAAGCGCCACCCCGCCATAGCCGCAATAGTAAGGAACGATCCACCCCATTTCAGTTCCAATCATGCCGCGTTTCTTTGCGGTATACAGCAAATATCACCTTAACATTTTGAAGGGGTTGTGGTATAAGCGTCCCTTAAGTTTTTGCAGGAGATGACATGGAAATTTTTGGCGGTTTTATGGTAATGATGAGCATCATCAGCCTTTTTCTGGCGGTGGTGTGGCTGATCATGCCGTTCGTCGTATTTGCGATCAAGGGGAAGCAGGACCGAACTCTGGAAGTTCTTGAGGGGATTGAAAAACGGCTGACCGATCTTGAAATCCTTCTAAGGCCGGCTGTACCTGAGCAAAGCGTCGCCGCTCCCACTATAAGCTACCCCCCTTCTGTCGATGTATCCGAACCCAACTCAATTAATAGCACCGGTGGGCAGGTCGATTCTGCCGCCAGACGAGAAGTACGGGAAGCATCACCCGCTGAGTAGAACCCTGGAGGATTTTTAAATATGTTACTACGTGGAAAAAAAGTCGTAATTTTCGGCATTGCAAATGATAAGAGCATCGCCTGGGCAATCGCCCGGCTTTTTCATGAGCAGGGCGCCGAACTTGCCATAACATTTGCCGGCGAAACCGTTGAGAAACGGGTTCGCCCGTTGGCTGAATCGGTTAATGCCGCAGCCGTGCTTCCCTGCAATGTCACCAGTGATGCTGAGATCGATGCCGTTTTTGCTGATCTGGGCAAAATATGGGACGGGGTTGACATTGTCATCCACGCAATTGCGTTTGCAAATAAGGAAGAGCTGAAAGGGACTATCGTAAATACCACCCGCGAAGGTTTTGCCACCGCCATGGACATCAGCGTATACTCTTTCCTGGCGATCATGAAAGCTGCTCAGCCGATGATGCAGGGGAGGAATGGCTCCGCCCTGACGCTCAGTTATTACGGGGCAATGAAGGTATTCCCGAGCTACAACATCATGGGCGTTGCCAAAGCTGCGCTGGAGGCGTCCGTGCGTTATCTGTCCGAGGCCTTCGGCCCGGAAGGCATCAGGGTAAATGCCATTTCAGCCGGTCCGATCCGCACCCTTGCTGCGGCAGGAGTCAATGGGTTTCACGCAATCCTCAATCACGTCGAGTCAAAAGCTCCGCTCAGACGGACAATAACCCAGGAAGATGTAGCCAATTCGGCTCTCTACCTCTGCAGCGATATGGCCAATGGTGTCAGCGGAGAGATTCACTACGTTGACGGCGGCTATAATATCATCGGTCTGTAAACCGGAGCCACCCCATTAAAGAAGTCTTCGGCAATCTTGCTGGTTTGAAATCAAGCCAGATCCAGTCTCTGGAACGCCTGTACCGCAGGCGGATTCCTGTGGCTGAGTTCTGCTCCTTTGAGTTGGCTACCCGACTTGTCGAACTGTCGAGCGAACTCCGTCGCCAGATCGGAATCCTCGCCAATCGCGCCGGCATTATCGAATATGTCATCGTCGGCGATGAAAAAGGGCTTGTGATCCCGGAGTTGCGCGATTACCCTCTCGGCAAAAAAGTCATGCGCGGCCTGCGTTTGATCCACACCCACCTGAAAAACGAACCGGTTTCCGAAGACGATTTAACTGACCTTTCCCTGTTGCGCTTTGATCTGCTTGCAGCACTGTTATTTACCCCCGGCAAAAACCAGATTTACGGACAACTGGCCTGGTTGTCCCCTGATCAACGGGGTTCAGGAACAACCCTCGACCCGGTTACCCCCCTTGAGCGAATTGACCTCGATTGTATCCACGCTATTCCCGAACTGGAAGCCGATCTGGAAAAAGCGGCGCGAACCGCTCCGAAAGTATCGGATGCCCTTGAACGGGCGATTCTGATTTCCGTCACAACATCAGGTACCCGCCAGGAAGCAGAAGATTCAATGGACGAACTGCGTGAACTGGCGCGCACCGCTCAAGTGGAGGCGCTGGATGAATTCATTCAACGGCCCAAAAAGCTCAATCCCCGCTTCCTGATGGGAGAAGGGATGATGCGGGACGTAGTTATCAGAGCGATGCAGCGGGGCGCAAGCATGCTGATTTTCGATCAGGAGCTGACTCCTGCCCAGATACGCAGTATTTCTGCGATGACGGAATTGAAAGTTATCGACCGCAGCCAGCTGATCCTCGACATCTTTGCCCGGCGGGCAAAAACGCTGGACGGCAAGGTCCAGGTTGAACTGGCACAGCTCAAGTATCTGCTGCCGCGTTTGACCGGCCGGGGCGTGCAGATGTCGCGACTGATGGGGGGAATAGGCGGGAGAGGCCCGGGTGAAACCAAACTGGAAACCGACCGGCGGCGTATCCGTGACCGGATTGCCAACCTGGAGCGGGAGCTGAAAGAACTTTCCCAGGGGCGCGACCAGCGCCGCAAGCAGCGGGTTAAAGCAGGAGTGCCGATCATATCGATTGTCGGTTATACCAATGCCGGAAAATCAACCCTGCTGAATGCCCTGACCAAAAGCGACGTTTTTACCGAAGACCTGCTTTTTGCAACGCTTGACACTTCTACCCGCCGCCTGCGCTTTCCTCGCGAGCGCGAGGTGATCATCACCGACACGGTCGGATTTATCCGTTCCCTGCCAAAATCTTTGTTGGGCGCTTTCAAGGCTACTTTAGAGGAGATGCGTGACGCCGACCTGCTGCTGCACGTTGTAGACGCGTCACATCCCCGTTTTGAGGATCAGATTGCCCAGGTGCGGGCTATTTTGACAGAGTTGGAACTGGGGGATAAACAGGAACTGTTGGTGTACAACAAGGCTGATCTTCTGCATGATATTAAAAAGAAGGATACGGTCGCGTTTCTCCGGGTGCGCCAATCCGCCAGAACCAAAAACAGCGTCACCGTATCGGCCCGCGACCGCAAGAGCCTTAAACCGTTGATGGACGAACTCCAGAGACGCTTCTGGCCGGAAGAGGAAGATACTACTCAAACTGAGCCTTAAACTCCGCCATTTGCCGCTGCAAAGACTTCACTTCAGACCGAAGAGACGCCACCTCCTCCTCCAGCTTCGCAATCCGCTCATTCTCCGCCACTACCCTCTGACGGGCAGGTTCTGGACGTGCTTCGGCACGTTCGTCACCACATTCCGGCAGTGCTGAAAACAACTGGGCATAGCGCCCTTCTTTTCTCCCCGGTTGGCGAGGCAGCAGTGCAATCAGGGGGTTTTCCCGTTGGATCAACTCCTGCAAAACCTCTTCAACCGCAGCCAGATCGCCGAACGGATGCATGCGCTCCCCCCGGGTCCGAAGCTCCCCAACCGTCTGCGGCCCACGTACCAGCAGTTCACACATGACTGACTGCTCGGCCGGCATCAAACCTAATTTTTCAGCCATCAGATGTCGATACTTCGGCACACGGCCGCCGTCAGCCGAAAGCACTACCAGTTGCTTGAAACGGAGCGAATCAAGGGCCCGCACGACCTCCTCTTCCGCCAGAGCCATGACCGGATCGCGGTTGGATTTCTGGTTGCAGGCATTGGTGAGGGAGTTGAGCGAGAGCGGGTAATACTCCGGCGTAGTCAGCTCTTTTTCTATCAGACTGCCCAGCACACGCACTTCAATATCGTTAAGAGTTATCTCCATCGGTGACCCTCGTCGTGTTTCAGTGAAATGTCGGCATTTTTTCCTGGAAGAGGACATACGGACTGACTATCAGCATCGCAAACTTTTTGTGTTTATCTTCTTCCCATGTGCGGATCTTTGAGTCCGAGGGCTTGCCGAGCATGCCATTTTCCATCAGATGCTGGATCGCCTCAACGTCATCGGCAGCAACTCTATGTGCGGTATCTGCCAGGTCGAGAGAATCATCAACCAGAATCAGACCACCCCGGTGCAGGTGGGCTCTCAAAGCATCCCATTCAGCCTCGTCAATGGTAAGGGCCAATTCTTCTTTGCTTGGTAACATCATTACTCCTTCCTCTCTACCATGTTAAGCCGTCTACTGCCATTTCAGGCGCCGGTATTTTTATCATGCGACGCACACAAAGTCCATGCCTTCATGCCAACCGCGCCGGTGAGCCACAATCCGGAACTGTTCCCGTGCGCCGCGCACACCGATGGCGACGATCATTTTTCTGCCTTGCAAGTGAAGCTCTTCCGGAGACAGTACCGGCGCGTTGTGCAGAATGCGACCGACTTTTTTCGGATCAACATCCAGCCAGGTGGAAACTTTCACGTTTTTGACTGTCAACAATCGCTGCCATGCCCGCGCTTCCAGCCCCGCACCGGCAATGACGACATCAGGGATGTTTTTTAAAAAGCCGTTCAGCAGATGGTGGCATTTGCACTCACGGAAAGAAGTTGTTGCATATTCATCCATGGTACGGGTGGCACGCTCGGGGTGATCACGCCAGAAAAGAAGCGTCTGCGGCAAACGGGCAAATTGTATTCCGGCTGCCGCCAGGCGCAGCCAGAGATCATAATCTTCCGGCCAGCCGTTATCCTGGAATCCCCTGACATCTTCCAGAATGGCCCGGCGCATCATGACACTCGGATGGACAAACGGCGATTCGACAAACAGATCCCGGATAATCAGGGCATGATCCGTCAGGCCGTTCTGCCATGCTTCGTAGTCAATCATTCCCTGTTTGAGACCGGTTCGCGGAAAATGGCGGAAGTTGCTGGCAACCAGCCCCGTTTCAGGATGCTCATCCAGATAGGTCGCCTGTAGTTCAAAACGGCGGGGATGGCAGATATCATCACCATCCAGGCGAGCCAGCAGCGCAGCCCGACAGAAGGCACGTCCGGCATTGAGCGCAGCCACCAGACCGCCACCTTCCCGGCGGATGACTTGCACCCGTGAGTCTTTACTGGCAGCAGCAGCCAGAATGTGAGGTGTCGCATCGCTTGAACCGTCATCTACAGCAATAAGCTCCCAGCTTGTCATGGTCTGGCGATAGAGCGAGTCCAGTGTCGCCTGAAGATAACACGCTTCATTGCGAACCGGCATAAGAACGGAAATATGAGGTGTCGCGGCTTGCTGCTGTTGTGGCATCGTGGCCTGTCCTTAAATAATTTTGCTTGACGGTGCCGAATGATACGGTAAGTATGTAAAATAATCCAGACAGGAATCATCGAATACATGAGAAATTATTTAGCAGAGGGCAAGTGCCCGTTTGACAGGATTTCAAGCATACTTGCCAGGCGCGAACATGACACGGCACCTGAATCGGGTGGTCGAACACGTGCCGCAGTTGCCATGATTCTGCATCAAGCGGCATATGATGTTGAAATACTCTTTATAGAGCGTGCGGCACACGAGCTTGATCCCTGGTCAGGTCACATCGCATTTCCTGGTGGTAAACTGGAAAATGGCGAACAGGAATGCCAGGCTGCCAGCCGGGAAACTTTTGAAGAAATCGGTATCAATCTGGATCAGGGTCGCTATCTGGGCCGGCTTTCCGACATAGTCGGCACAAATCTGCCAGTAAGGGTGTCGTGCTGCCTGTTCGGCATTGACAGAATGCGTCATCATCCGGTGCTGAACGATGAGGTGCGGGATCTGTTTTGGGTCACGCTTTCCGATCTGCGCGACCGGGCACGTCATCTCAAAAGTACGGTTTCTTTTGATACAAGACGGTTCGAAGTTCCGGCCATACGACTTCCGGTTGATGATAAGCCGATGCTGTGGGGCATCACCTATCGGTTGGTTATGCAATTTCTCTGTATTCTTGACGAATGGGCAACGAGTGATGGATTCTGCAAACTGCCAGCGATGGTAGAACTTGACGAGGAGGACAACCATGAGTGAAAAAACAGGAATTATTACGTTCAAAGGAAACCCAATGACCCTGCTGGGACCGGAGATTAAAGTAGGTGACGCCGCTCCGGATTTTGCCGTGGTTGACAACGGCCTGGCCGCAGTAACACTCACCAGCTACTCCGGAAAAATCAAGATCATCAGTGCCGTACCATCTCTCGATACTCCGGTATGCGACACGGAAACACGTCGCTTTAATCAGGAAGCCGCAGCATTGCCGGGCGATGTCGTGGTTTTGACCGTCAGCCTTGACCTTCCTTTTGCCCAGAAACGGTGGTGCGGAGCAGCAGGAATTGACAAGGTGGTTACTCTCTCCGACTACCGCTCCCGTTCTTTCGGGCTTGGCTATGGAGTGCTGATCAAGGAGTTGCTGCTACTGACCCGCGCGGTTTTAGTCGTTGACGCTACAGACACCATCCGCTACATCCAGATTGTACCGGAAGTAACTGCCGAACCCGATTACGCGACGGCAATTGCAGCGGCACAAGCACTGCTGTAGATACCTTTTTCTTTCGGGACGCTCCATAAGGGGCGTCCCGATCCACCGCCATATTATTCCGCGATCTTCTTCAGCAGCCACGCCATATTTTCGCCCAACACCTGCATGGTGCGGATTCCCTCTTCATCCTGTTGCACATCACCAATATTCCGACCGATACCTATGTTCCAGTAATTTGAGGATGGAATGATCATCTGGCCGATACTGAAAAAGTGGTTAATGGTATCGAACACGTTGATGGCTCCCGCGCGACGCACCGAGACGACCGCTGCCCCGGCCTTGCGTTTGAACATATCATCGTTGGCCCGGGACACCATGCCGCACCGGTCGATCAGCGCCTTGGTTTCGGGGGTCAGGGCGGCAAAATAGGTCGGTGAGCCGATGATGATGCCATCGGCTTCAAGCATTTTTTCAATGCAGCTGTTGGCAATGTCATCCGTAACCGCACATCGCTTATCCTTGCGGGTAAAACACTGATAACAGGCGATGCAGCCATGCAGTTTTGTCCCCCCGACCTGAACCATTTCAGTCGTTATTCCTTCCTTGTTCAATGCTTCAAAGGTATGGCCGATCAGCAAGGAGGTATTGCCTTCCTTGCGGGGACTGCCGTTAAATGCAACTACTTTCATAATGAACCTCCTGATGAAAAATGTTTTCCTGATGTAGCATGTTACGGCCAGTCAAACAATTGGTAATTGTTTGACTGCAAAAACAAGGGAGCCTCTGACACAGCGTTGATTATTATGGTCGCCTACGGTACACTGGCGGCTGGAATTTGTGATTCAGACCACTATTTAAAAACAGGAGCGTGCTTTATGTCAATCAAAGACAGTTTTTTTCTGGATCGTAGCAAAGCTGTATTAGTGGTAATCGATGTACAGGAAAAGTTGTGCGTTGCGATGAAGGATTCCGTTCTGAAACAACTGGTAAAAAACACCGGAATTCTGCTTGAGAGTGCTGCCGAACTGAATATTCCGGTTCTGGTGACTGAGCAGTATGTTAAGGGATTGGGACCTACCCTGCCGGAGTTGAAAGAAAAGGCCGCCGCAGCCCCCTGCTTCGAAAAGATGGCCTTCAGTTGCTGCGGCAGCGCTGAATTTGTCGCCGCCCTCAAGGCAACCGGCAGGACTCAGGTGATCATCACCGGAATGGAAACCCACGTGTGTGTGCTGCAAACTGTGATCGAGCTGCGTGAAGCCGGCCTGGATGTCCATGTGGTGAAGGATGCCGTCATGAGCCGCAGCAAGCAGAACTGGGAAATCGCCATACAGGCGATGACCCTTGCCGGAGCGATCCCGACCTGTACGGAATCAGCCATGTTTCAACTGTTGAAAGTAGCCGGGACTGATGAGTTCAAAAAACTGTCAAAACTTGTAAGATAATATTCGGGAAATATGTAGGTAAAAAAACTCCGGGGCCATTGTGGCGTCCCGGAGTTTTTTTGTTCATTGGGCAGCAAACACGTGCTGAACAATCTCGGCGTGGTGCTGGATGCGCGCCAATCCCGGCAGATGCGATTTGTAAGAGATAAATGGTACGCCAGCGCCTTTGGCCGACTGCATATCAACCTCGCCATCACCGATAAAGAGCGCCTCTTCCGGTTCAATGCCAAAGTAATCCAGCACTTTCAGGAGCGGTTCCGGATGGGGTTTCGGGTGGGTAACCTGCGATGCCGTCATAACAAAATCAAAATAGCCGGTAAGCCCGAAGTCTTCAATGATCATATCCATCGAAATCGCACGGTTGGTGCAGACGGCCAGGGAAGTATGCCCCTTTAACCGGTCAAGAGTGCTGACAAAACCGTCCTCCATACGCATATAGGGCATCAGATCGCGATAATGAATGGTCTTGGCAAACCTGAAAGCCTCTTCCCGTTGCGGGTCTCCGGTAAAAAAATATTCCATGACATCCGCAAAGGAATAGGTATGGAGAACCCTTTTGGCATCAACGTTCTTCCGGTCAATCTCCGGTCGGCCCAGAAACTCCATGACGCGGTTGTAAAAAACATAATTGGATTCAATAGAGTCAAGGATCACGCCATCACAATCGTAGATGACGACTTTGTAGCGGCTTTTCAATTCATTCACCAGACGGCTCCGACTCCGGACTCTCAATCTTGCCCAGATATTCTTCCCACTCCATCGGGAGCAGATATTTTTTACGGCTGTTGCACTCTTTGCAAGCTGGAACCACATTATTGCGAGAAGCTTTTCCTCCGCGTGAGACCGGCACCAGATGGTCCATGGTCAACTCTTCCGGCAGAAAGCTCCCACCGCAGTAATGGCAGTGCCCCTGGGCCACACGATTTTTCCACCAGCGGCTGTTACGAAGCTCTCTCGATTTATCCCGCTCCCGTTTAATATCCGCTTCGCTTATTTCAATGATAAAGTGATCCATGATTAAACCTTCAAAAATACCGGTCATTTACTCCGTGTTTGAGAATATCTGAAAACACAATTATAGGATAGGAGAAAACAGATTAGGGATGTATACAAAGGTAAAATTCAAAAAAGAGTTGATATATTCAAAATGGTGCGCTATAAAGATCGTTCCAATGCGCTTGTAGCTCAGCTGGATAGAGCAACGGACTACGAATCCGTAGGTCGGGCGTTCGAATCGCTCCAGGCGCACCAATCATTCAAGGGGTTACGGTTTTTACCGTAGCCCCTTTTTGATTTTTGGAACCTTTCGTCGAACCTGTTTAGCTTCGTTACTTTTGTTGATCTTGTTTTGGTCAGAAGTCTAATTTTAAGCGGCCATGACCTCATCCTTGATCAGTATATTCATCCCTAATCAATTTCTTCAGCCATTCAAGTCATATCTCCCGGTCCGCTCCAGCACCCAGCCGGAATGAACCGGATCAATTTTGCTTCAAATCTTGCCATCATCCGGCACATGTGCTAACGAAATTCCACCAACAAAACAGGAGGCATAAGTATGCCACGCTCAATAGATAACATGCTTGACCTGTCGCAGCTCCCTGTCACCGAGCGCCGCGAGATCCGGGATTTTTTCCAGTTTTTGCTCACCAGAAAGGCTGCCAACAGAAAAACTGACTTATCCTATCGCTTCAGTGACCTGTGTGGCACTCTGAACTGGAAGGGTGATGCCGTTGCATTCCAGCGGAGTCTGCGCGATGAGTGGTAAGCTTTGTGCTCGACACCAATGCCGCAGTATCGTTATTGAACGGTAAACCAACAGCTGGCAACCAAGCTGGAAACAGCTGCGTATGTTGGCATTTCGGTTGTTACATACCTGGAGTTCCTTGTCTTTGACGGCTTGACCGATGAAAACCGAAAATATTTCAAACAATTTTGTTCGAGGGTTGACATAGTGCCGTTGACACGCGATGGCGATTTGGCTGAAAAGGTCTTGTTTTTGCGCACAAAGCACCGCCTCAAAATTCCGGATGCAATTATTGGAGCAACAGCTATGTGCCGTAACGCGCTGATAATAAACAATAATTCCCATTTTTCAGGCATTTCATCCCTTTCAGTTCAAGGCTGTTGACCACCAGGGCGGGTCTGAGACCGCGCCTCTACTCATCCCTCATCCCTCATCCCTCATCCCTCATCCCTCATCCCTCATCAATTTCTTCAGCCCCTCCAGGTCATATCAACATAATCGCCAATCCTCGGGTCATCGCTTGATACGGATTTTGTTTTTACTTTCTTATGGAGGCTACATATTCGGGTCAGAGCCGGTTGACAGTATGTAGAGCAGCAGCCAGACACCAGACTAAGACTTTTTTCTACATCCCCACACTGAACGCCGTGGTTTTCCGCAAATTTACTGATAAAATCAGGCCGTTTACTATCGCCCCCGGATTTTCTTCTTTTCAACTTTCGGTGTGATTGGAGTGGCAATTAATGGTGTGTCCAGCTTTCCATAGAGATTTCCCATTGCCGCTAGTCCTATCTCTGCGTATTTTTCCCACTTAGGGCCGCGCTTTATGAGATTTTCCCATGCCGGTTGGATGTCAAAAGGTCGTTGTTCCTGTAGTAGCGATAAAATTTGATGTGCTTGGTACAAATCCTTTGACCGCTTTGCGGCACTCGTTGCATCTCTAACCTGTGAAACGATCAGCTTATGCATGGCATATCGTACCGGCTGTGGGATGTTTATTAATACAGGTGTAGTGTCCAACAATACCGAAACAGAGGGTTTTTCTATTACATAAGATAGATAGCTGAGAGGTTCGGCGGCACAATTAAACCGCTTGATAAATACCGGAGAATCTGACTCTTTAGTTTTCGGCGTTAATACATCTAACCGAAGCTGACTTTTACGGATTGCAAAGTTCGTTGAAGGGTCTTTATGGTTCAATTTAGGTACTGGATAAAAACCCATTTCGAGGCTGTTGAGTGCTGCTGGGATATCTGAATCAATCATTGGTATTGCTACGGATATTTTACGCTCTATGGCTAAATCAACGTCAATTGTTCTTGTTGTTTCAGGTGCCCAAGTTACACCTAGCATAAGCCCTGCGGCCTGAAAAGCATGTGTGCCTACCAGCACCCCGCCATTCCTGAATACCCCTGCATCTGCAAGGCTTCGGATCACTCGCGTCATGGCCTTGTCGGTTGGCTGTTTGATGCCAGCTTGAATTTGGAGACTGAGGCGTTTGAGCTTTTCTCCCATTTCCATAACGTCCGGCTTACCGGCTGCATGGTCACGCATAAGCTGTTCTGTCTGCTCGTTACGGGGGCCAATATACAATTCCTCTAGCTGACCGCTCGGATTATAGGCACGAAAATAAACGTATTCCTCCCCTTTGTTTTCCTTGATCGAAAATGATCCTTTCAAGCTGGCTATGGTTCTTGATGCTTCCACAATCTGTAAAAGATCAATCAGTTCCGCATAAAGTGTTTGAGTTTGGATATCTATTTCGTACATAAGTCATTCCTCCTTGCCTCCAGCTGTACCATGCTTTCAAAAATCATGGTATAACTATTTATAACACTTGTTTGAAACGAACTCCGATGTAAATTCGTGAATGCCATCCAACTGTGACGTGGTAAGAAATTAGTGGACACCTACATGTGGTATATTTCCCCACAGGAAGCGGTCAAGCTGATCCGGGAATCAGGTTTGAAGCTAACAGAAGCCGCAAAGCGACTCAACATCCCATCTAAGACATTGAAGAACTGGATTTACCGTGATCCTGCAAAGGATGTCGGCCACGCATAATCGAGTAGAAGGCCGGTAACTGAACTTGAATCTGAAAATACTCGCCTTAAGAAGGAACTATCTGAATCCCGCCTTGAGAGTGAAATCATCCATGCGCAGCGCACGCGTCGACAAACGCCCGGGCAATGTCCGGGTTACTGCCGAAATGCAGATGAATGTATGACGCGAGGCAGTTTTGTATTTGGAAACCTTCCGGTTCAAGCGTAACGCCCTGTCGTGACACCCGGTAACACCGCTTGACCTTTTCGGTCATTGCGCCGATTTCGGAATAGTGAAATTCATGCCCCCGGACAACAGCTCTCGCCGTGCCAATAAGAGTATCTTCCGCCAGCTCTACCTCACGATAGCCGAGCGCCTTGCGCTTTGGCAGCATCCGGCAGCGTACCGGAAAAATCCCCGCAAAATCGGCTGTTGATTGACCATTGGGTTCATCAAGCCCCTCGGTAAGATAGACAAATCCGCCGCACTCCGCATACACCGGCATATTCGCTGCCACAGCCGTACGTATGGACTCTGCCATGCGCACGTTCTCAGTCAGTTCCCGTGCATACAGCTCGGGGTAGCCGCCCGGGAGATAGATGCCCTGAATATCGGTCGGTACGGCGGCATCGCGAAGCGGCGAGAAAAAAATCAGCTCTGCGCCAGCCTCCTGCAACAGGCGCAGATTATCCTCGTACATGAAACAGAATGCCTGGTCGCGGGCTACAGCAATTTTAACGTGTGGTTCGACTCCGCTCACCAACCGTGACTGTGACTGTGACCATGACTGTGACCATGAATTGTCAACAGTTGGCTGAGCGGAGTCGAAGCCCAACAAACTCAACCCATCCAGATCAAGGCAGCGTTCCGCCATATCTGCCAACTTTTCGATAAACTCCGGAGACAGCGGATTATCCTCGGCAGTCACCAACCCCAGGTGCCGTGAGGGAATAACAAGGGATTCATCGCGAGGGACACAGCCAAAGCAGGCAATTTCGGGACAGTGGGAAGCAATTACTTCCCTGAGCAGAGCAGCATGATGTTCACTGCCGACGTTATTGAAAATGACCCCGGCCAACCTGACCTGCGGATCAAAGCTGATAAAACCTTTAACCAAAGCTGCGGCGCTGGCCGCCATGCCTCGGGCATTCACCACCAGCACCACCGGCGTTCCTGTTGCAGCGGCAATCTGGGCGCTGCTTCCGGTCCGGCAGGACGTACCGATACCATCAAAAAGACCCATTACACCTTCAATGACAGCGATTTTATGATCGTCCAGACGGGCAAGAAACGTATTCTGCACAAACTCTTCGCTGCACATCCAGCCGTCAAGATTAATCGACGGCTGGCCGGTCACCGCCCGGTGGTAGCCGGGATCGATAAAATCCGGACCACACTTGAAAGGGACAACAGACAGACCTCGCCGTACCAACGCTGCCATAATCGCGAGACAGACCGTAGTTTTGCCGCTACCGCTCTGCGGAGCAGCTATCAGAAAGCCGTGAAAGCTACTCATCGCAATGACCTTCGTGACCCGCCGTACTGAAAAAATGCTATCAGATGGAATTCGTCTTTGTCGTACCCCTTGGGGAATCCTCCCACCGGACCGATGGCCCGCAGGGTGCGCTGTACCTCGTCATCCAGTATCCGCGCTCCGGAGCTTTCCAACTGCTGGACTTTGGTGATCTCTCCCCGACGATTGAAGGTGATTCGTACCGGCGTTACCCCTTCAATTCCCTTTAAAGCAGCTTCCTGAGGATAGCGCCATACTCCGTAAACCGCCCCCTCGAAACGGCGCAGGAACGAGCCGAATACGATATCATCACTGTTGAGAAAGCGGGTGTCCCCTTCGGCAATATCGTTTTCAAACTTGCGCCGATAGCTTTCTTCCAGTTTTGCCATTCTGCTGGCTCCTGGAAACAATTGGGATACCGATGGCTGTTGCGTTTGCTGTGCCGACTGCTCTTTTGGCTTGAGAAGGCTGGCTGCTGAAAAACCGGGCGTAGTCGTAGGTCGTTTGGCTACGGTTTGAGAAGATCCTGCCGGTTTGGCTGCCGGAGAGACTTGACGGACGGAAGGTTGTACAGCCTTTTTATCAGGAGCACGGGTTTCCCGGGCCGAATCTCCGCGCGGAGCACTTTCCTTTGGAACTCTGATGCGCTGTTCTGAACGCCGCGTTGTTTCCTGCGGGAGCTTTTCAAACGACGGCTTCAGCTGCGGCATCTGCTGTAAATCGATAAAAACCGGCTCTTTTGAAGGTTCCTGCGTAGCGGAAGGGAAATAATAGAGCGCTGCAAACACTCCGATATGCAGCAGGAGGGAGATGCACAGTACATAGAGAAATGATTTTTCAATATATCGTTCAGGCATGGAGTCCGGTTGTTTTTATATGAGACTCATCTGTCAGAATCACAGATATTTTTATTTACGGCTGTTCATGTGGTTAGGTAACCGCATGTATTTCCTGTATGTATTTGCGATGAGTGCTTTCCTGCGGATTGGTTTCCGTACGCAGGAAGGCGAGCATCTCTTTCAGGCTTTCAAGAATATTGTGTTCCCCTTTGGGAAATTCCTTCGGATCGAGTTCAAGGGTGACCGTGTTTTGATACTCGGTGTTGCGAAGGTGATTAAGAAAACGTGTCAGCGGCAGAATGCCGTGTCCCGGCAGCAGATGCTCACGTCCATGGCCATAGTCGGAAAAATGTATATTGAGAATGCGCCCCGTATCGTAGCAGAGGAAAAATTCGTTAATAAAATCAGTTTTTCCTGACCCGATATGGGTGCAATCAAATGTCATGAACAAATTGTGATCCCGAATAAAATCAACCATTCGCTGCATATTTGAGAGGATATTCGGGTTGATCTTCCATTTTCCGACCCATGGCATGTTTTCCATGGCAATGGCTACTTTCCCGCTCAGCCCGAGTTCCTGCTGATAGTCATGTATACTGTACAGCCAGCGCCAGAAGCCGACTTCAAAACCCATCCATGAAGGAGGATGGAAGTTGACCAGCGGAATATCGCATTCCGCCGCCAGCTGTACGGACAGTTTGAGCGATTCGATGGGGCCGCCCCAGCCATCCAGCTCCATAAACGGGGCATGAATGGAATGAATAGTATTAATTTCCTGAAGTGAACGCACCAGCCTGGCGGAGTTGACCCGCTGAAAATCCTGGTTGATGATCAGCTCGACTCCCTCAAAGCCCGATTCTGCCGACAGCTCGAATACTCTCTGCAGCGGCAGGGTAAACAGGCTTCCGGTTGAAAGCGATAAAATCATTGCGTTTCTATGCTCCCATCCCGGTGAAAATGACTTCAACGTAGCGTTGAATCGAGGCAACTGATTCAAGTGTGCTCTTCAGAGACTGACGCTGTTCAGGACTTAGTTCATCCGGGGCCAGAAAAGCGGACAGCGTGAAACGATCATCAAGGTTGGACGAGAGTTCCCGCTGCAGGCGCAGGTCATTCAAACAATACCAGGCTGCCAGCATCCGTTCCGCAAACTCAACGTCAATCTCACGACGCTTCAGCAGATCACCGATTCTTTCGCAGTTGGTGACAGCCGAGCTTTCCTTGATCAGGGTCAGTGCTGAAAGTGCGGCAGAAAACGGCAGCAGCCCATGGTCCAGAAGCTTGAACATGCCGTGATGGCGTCCGCTGCGCTCCAGTTTCAGGCGCCCCATAAGGCTCAGCCCGTTTGAAAGTGAAATCATTCGCGAAACCAGATCTGTCAGGCCCGAACGGTTACCTCTCAGTGCAGAGAACGTTGCCTGCTTTAATTCCGCAGCAAGTCCATCAACGGGATACAGCGGGTATTGGTCAACAAGGCGGTATTCATCAATTGAATTCCCCGCTGCTTGCGAGGAACTTCCGTCTTCGCAGCGTTGCCGCCACTCTGTCACGGTACACCTCCAGGAGTTGTTTTGCGGGGTTACTACCGAATCGACAACCAAACCGGCGTTCTCAAACTCCAAATGAAGGCTGTGACAGAAGAGGTTGAGGGTCTGGAGGTGTGCTGCGGCAACATCGCCGTGAACAAGCAGGATCTGCAACGGGCGGAATGGGGAATATTCACCCCGGCCGGCCGGGCCGACCGCGACAAGCGCCATTTCCGGCAGGTGGCGTGCGAATAAACCGAGCTGGTTTTTAACGTGTGCAGTAATAGCCGCACTTACCTGACGCAGATAGGCCATGCTTAACTGGTAGAATGCGGGTGCTGAGCGGAAGTGGTCAAAATGGCTGTACAGATCGCTGTAGAACGAGAGGGTCAGCTCTTTAAGGTTTGTAGATGGGGTTGATACGGCAACGTCAGCAATCCGGTTGTTCATCTGTGTCACAAGCTTCTGATGCAAGGCGCCGACGGTTTCAAGCGCACCATAAGCCTCCGAAAAAACAGTTTCAGCGCTGCCCCCGAGACTGGAGGCAGTCAGATCCAGCAAACTCTGCCGGTATGCGGCGGCGAAATCTTCCGCTGCCCGCCAGGAAGAGAAGTTGTCCCCCTTTGCAGATAACAGGACCTTCATCAGTTTTCAGGACAATCATGCACATTCCGGCTTACAAAGTGCCGGATGGCTGCCGAAGGCGGCGAAGTCAAAAACGACGTAACGACCATAACAATCATGACAAGTGGTGCTCCGATACATGCGGAAGATGTGAGTGGAAACAGCTGTGAGATGATCGGCAGGCTGCCCCCGACAAACAGGGAGGAAAAGCTGATAAGCAGTCCGGTCAGCATGCCGCAGATGACCCCGGTGGCGTTGGCCCTGGGCCACCAGATCCCGAGCAGGAAGGCCGGGAAAATTGTGTTGCCGGCTATTGCGAAGGCAAGGGCGGCAATCTCTGCAATCATTCCCCATGGCTTGAAAGCAAGAACCATAACACCGGCCGCCATAATCAGGAGAAAACCCTTCGCGGCGAAAACTTTGTCTCCCTCAGATGCGTTGGGACGGATCAGACGCGGGTAGATATCGAATGAAAATGAAGCAGAACCGGCCATCAATAATCCGGCAGATGTTGAAAAAGCAGCGCTCATACCACCGGCTACCAGAAGGCCGACCGCCCAGATCGGCAATCCACCCAGGCCGGCTGCCGAAAGCACAATCATATCTGCGGCATCAGCACTGCCGGCATTAAGCGCCAATCCGTTCCGCGCTTCGAAAAGGCGGGCCAGAACACCATATGCCGGAGCAGACCAATAGATCAGTGCGATGAAGAACAGACCCCAGGCGACCCCCCACCGGGCATCCCGTATATTGGGAACCATGTAGAAGCGTGAAAGTACATGGGGAAGTCCGGCCGTGCCGAACATCAGGGTAAAACAGAGAGCAAGCCATTGGAACGGTGTCGTGTCGGCAAAAGGCTCGGACCAGTTAAACCCGAACTGCTGCTGCAGTTCGCCGATAGCCGCCCCGTAGCCGAACTGGGGCAATATCCAGAAATAGCCCAGTTTGCGGGTCAGCAGCATCAACGGCAGGATAAAAGTTGTGATCAGCACAAAATACTGCAGTTTCTGGTTGCGAACCACTCCCATGGCGCCGGAGACAACGACGTGCGAAACGAGCAGAGAGGTTCCGATGGCCACCGCAGGGATATAATCGATGCCGAACAGCCAGGAGACCAGAAGGGCGATGCCCCGGAACTGGGCGACGCAGTAAATAATTGTGATGATGATCGAAATCAGTGCTGCGATAGTTCGGGCGGCACCGGACTCATAGCGGAAACCGACAAAATCCGGCGCGGTATATTTTCCAAAACGTCTGATTTGGTTGGCCATAAGCACCAGCAGCAGGACATACCCCCCTGTCCAGCCCACGACATAGGCCATGGCAAAATAGCCCTTGAGATAAAATACACCGGCCAGGCCGAGGAAACTGGCAGCACTCATCCAATTGCTGGCAATGCCGGCGCCAATGCCGATTCGTCCGGCATAGGCACCCTTGAATCTGTATTCGGATGACTGCCTGATGCGATTGCGCAGCCCGGAGAGCAAAAAGAGCGCGAACATTCCCGCTACAATGGCCAGAGGCACCAGCTGAATAATTCCGTCTGCCATCTTATTCGTCCTCCCCGTCGGCCGATCTTACGCGAAAACGGAGCGATTCTTCGTTTGATTCGGTTGTATGGCGATCCATCCAGAGGTTGTACAGAACACAGAGAACAATGAACCAGAGCGGCAACAGCTGACCGCTCAGCCAGAATTGTATCGGAAGGTTGATAAAAATAAAATTAGTCAGCAGCAGTTCGGAATAATTTACTTCCATCAGGTAGGCGAAGAACTGAAATCCGACAATGGCAATGAACCACCCGGACAGGACAAGTTTGATGACGCGGACTTCGTTCCGCATCGTTGTCCCGCGCGGTTTGAAAAAACTGAGATCATTGTGCGGTGATGACTGATCCATACTATCCCCCAACCTGGCCTCTCCGGTAATGAACGTGATAAATCGGCTGCCCCAAATCCAGAAACCTTCGCATATATTTTGAAACCGGATACCCTTCCAGTATATGACGAAATGTGTCAGGAGCAAGTTGATTGTCAAATTCCGGCTGGACAGACATGAATTCCGCAACATCCAGACCGTAGTCAACAAAATCGGTTGCAAAATAGAAATCAGCTCCCGGCCGCATGAAACGGGACAAGTACGAGACAAACCCGGTATTGACCAGGCGTCTTTTCCGGTGGCGCAATTTGGGCCACGGATCGGGGCAGTTTATGACCACCATCTTCAACGATGCATCCGGTATGCAGGCATCAATGAAACTGCGCGCTTCGGCCCGCAAAACCCGAATATTGGTCAGTCCGGCCGTGTCGATACGTTTGCAGGTTTTTATGCATCCCTTGTTGTAGAAATCGAGGGCAATAAAGTTCAGCTCCGGGTGCAGAACAGCCATCTGTACGACAAAATCTCCAACGCCACAGCCGATTTCCAGTGCCAGGGCGTTATCGTTACCGAATATTTCGCTCCATGCCGGAGCGGGATCAGACTCCTCCCAGGGGAGAAAGGTGGGGGAGGTGTTTGGGATCAGCATAAACCATCCTTTAGTAAAATTGGTTGACTATAGCATATCTTGAGGAGCGACGGGAGGTATTTTCATTAGCATGCGTCATAACAGAAACATCCAGTAAGGTGATCATTCACCATTCCGGTCGCCTGCATGAAGGCATAGCAGATTGTTGAACCTACGAAACGGAATCCAAGTCGTTTCAGCTCCTTGCTCATTGCGTCTGAAAGCGCCGTGCTGGCAGGGATATCGCTCATTGATTGCCAACTGTTGCGCACAGGCACTCCGTTCACAAAACTCCACAGGTACGTATCGAGACTGCCGTATCGGCTCTGAATTTCCAGAACCACACGGGCATTGGTGATTGTGGAGGCAATTTTGAGCCGGTTGCGGACAATGCCGGGATCAAGCAGTAATCGCGCGTAATCGTCATCAGTGAACGCAGCAACTTTCCGGGGATCAAATCCGGCAAATGCGCGCCGGTACCCCTCCCGCTTCCGTAAAATGGTAAGCCAGGAGAGCCCTGCCTGAGCCCCTTCCAGCGTCAGCATTTCGAATAACCGGATGTCGTTGTGGAGCGGCACCCCCCATTCTTCATCATGATAGGCCATGTAGAGCGGATCACTGCCGCACCACGGACAGCGGAACGTATTTTCGGGCATGGGCTCCTCCCCTGTATTAAACTCAGTAAAATTAATGAATACAGTGTTGTACAAAGTTCTTGAAACTCTGGCAAGAACGATTACAATGCCTTACTCGTATTTGTGTAGTCGTGAGGGGCATTCGTGAATATTTCAACCTTTATTACTGTGTTTGGCTCAGGTCTTGTCGCCGGGATGATTGTTCTTGTCATCGCCAGAAAATTCAGCTCGGGTGAGGATCTTGACATTTTCAGCGGGCTTAAGCGCCTTTTTTCTGCGATATCCCTGTCTGCGCGTCAGGAGGCGAATGGTAAAGCGGAACATGAAGGCGCCGGTGTGGCTCAGCCGGCCACGATTGATCCACGGGAGCAGAATCTGTACGATTCCACACAAACAGTCAGAAATATCCTGCTTATTCTGACGGCCCATGTTCAGCGTACCGATAAGGCGGCCAGCAATTCATCTCTTGTGCTTGGCGACGTAAAAAGCGCCATACTTGCCTTGCAGCCGCCGACAGACCTGCGCGATGCTCACTCCAGCTTACTGAAGGAAATTGACTTCGTCATATCAAGCAACTCCGCTCTGAAGGATGAACTGGCCAAGACTCATGAAGTATTGACCGAACAACGCCGACAGATTGATGCCCTGCGTACGGAAGTACGAATTGACGGCCTGACGCAACTTGCAAACCGGACCGCTTTTGATGAGAAGCTGAATGAGATGATTGTACTGCATAAGCGATATAGCGACCCGTTCTCGCTATTGATGGTAGATCTCGACTATTTTAAGGCAATCAATGATACCCACGGACATCCTGCCGGTGATCGGTTATTGAAAGGGGTCGCGCAGAAGATCAAGGCTACTCTCCGGGGAACCGACTTTCTCTCCCGCTTCGGCGGCGATGAATATGCCATTATCCTTATCAAAACCGATATTGCAACAGCTACGGAAGTTGCCTGGAAGCTGTGCGAAGAGGTTCGGGGAAGCCGGTTTCTTCTTGATGATGCCGCGCTCACGATGACGCTTTCAATCGGGGTTGCCGAGGCGAACGAAATGGATACGGAGGAAACACTGCTCAAGCGGGCCGACGCGGCTCTGTACCGTGCCAAGGCAGCAGGACGCAACGGCGTCTCAATCGCCGATCCGCCGAAATGACGGCGTGAAATCCGGTATGAGAAGCACTCCCGGATGACGGCTATCCAGGCACCGTATCCGCCCGATTTTCATCTTATTTTTTGACTTTCCGCCGCCTCCTGTGCTATGAATATCCACTTTTTCATAATTTTGTGCCGGTTTCCGGCCCACAAAAAAACAGTATAAAGCGAAAACATCGCCGTTTTTCTGTAAATTCAACCAGGAGGTATTCGTATTATGTTCAAGGGAAGCATTGTAGCAATAGTGACGCCATTTAAAAACGGCGCGGTTGACGAGCAGAAGCTGCGTGAACTGGTTGATTTCCAGATCGAGAACGGCACAGATGCCATCGTTGCCTGCGGCACCACCGGCGAGTCGTCCACTCTGGATAACGAAGAGCATCTGAACGTCATCCGGATCGTCTTTGAGCAGGCTAAAGGGCGAGTTCCGGTCATAGCCGGCACCGGATCCAACTCCACAGCCGAAGCCATCAATCTTACCCGCGAGGCAAAAGAGCTGGGTGTAGCCGGCGTGCTGCTGGTAACACCCTACTACAACAAGCCGACTCAGGAAGGACTCTATCGCCACTACACCGCCATTGCCGATGCGGTCGATATCCCGCAGATCCTTTACAACGTTCCGGGCCGCACCGGCGTCAACCTGCTCCCTGAAACGGTTGCCCGCCTTGCGCCGCACAAGAACATCGTTGCCATCAAAGAGGCCACCGGTTCCCTGCAGCAGGCGTCGGAAGTCATGGCACTCTGCGGCAACCAGATCGACGTCTTCTCCGGCGACGATTTCATCACCTTCCCGATGATGGCCTGCGGCGCTGTAGGTGTCATATCGGTGCTGGCCAACATCATGCCAAAGACTGTCGGCGACCTGACTGACGCTTTCTTTGCCGGCGATATGGCCAAGGCACGTCAGCTGCATCTGGACACCCTGAAAATCGGCAATGCCATGTTCATCGAAAGCAACCCGATTCCGGTCAAGACTGCTCTTGGTCTGATGGGCAAGTGTTCGGACGAAGTTCGTCTGCCGCTCTGCGAAATGAGCGCTGCGAATAAGACAAAGCTGACAGCGATTATGAAGGAATATAAACTGATTTAATTTGCATCCACCACGAAGGCACGAAGTTCACGAAGGAAAGCTGAAGAGAATATTTTTTTAGATTTTCTTTGCGTCCTTCGTGTCTTCGCGGTGAATCAAGGGGTTATACAATGATTAAGATAGCCGTATGCGGCGCTGCGGGACGAATGGGACAGCGCATCATTACCTCCATTATTGAAGCTGAAGGAGTTGAATTCAGCGGAGCTCTCGAACGTCCCGGCCACCCGGCCATCGGTCAGGATGCAGCCCTTCTTGCCGGCTGCGGCAAACAGGATGTTCTTATTACCGACAACCTGAATGCCGTCGTTGCGGGGTGCGATGTTCTCATTGATTTTACAACGCCGAAGGTGTCGCTGAAGAATCTGGAAGTATGCGCCCTGCTCAAGAAATCGATCGTGATCGGTTCTACCGGTTTTACCCCCGAGGAACGTGCCTTTGCTTCTGAATTAACCAAGGATATCCCGGCAGTACTGGCGCCGAATATGTCGGTCGGCGTCAATGTCTGTTTCAAGGTTTTGAAAGATGTCGCCAAAACTCTGGGCGATGATTTCGATGTGGAAATTGTTGAACTGCACCATAACAAGAAAAAAGACTCACCGTCAGGAACCGCAGTGCGGATGGGGGAAGTCGTTGCCGAAGCGCTTGGGCGTGACTACAACAAGGTCGCCAATTATCACCGCGAAGGCATCTGCGGCGAACGGACGAAAGAAGAGATCGGCATGCAGACCGTTCGTGGTGGGGATATCGTCGGTGAACACACGGTTTATTTCATCGGCATGGGTGAGCGCATCGAAATTTCCCACCGTGCCATGACCCGCGACATGTTCTCGCGCGGCAGCGTTCGTGCGGCCAAGTGGGTTGTTGGCAAGACGCCAGGGCTGTACGATATGCAGGATGTGTTGGGGCTGAAATAAGCTTTTGATCAGGAGTCGGAATTGATTCTTTCGGCATGTGACATAGATCAATTGAAGGAACGCATTGCTCAGACCATGCATCCGGAAAAGATATATCTGTTTGGCTCATATGCGCATGGGAAAGCCACCGATGAGAGTGATGTTGATCTGGTTGTTGTCATGGACTCAGAGTTGACTCCCCACCAGCGGAATGTCGCGGTAAAGCGACTTTTCCCCCTGCGTTCGTTCTCCCTGGATGCATTTGTTTATACCCCGCAGGAATTTGCCCGTTATCGTGATATCCCCGGCACCATCGTGTATGATGCTGCCCACAACGGCAGGTTGCTGCATGGATGATGCAACGGCAGAGATTGTGCAACAGTGGTTCCGCAAGGCTGAACACGATCTGCAGAATATTCGCAATAATCTGAATGCCGAAATCATTCCCACCGATACTGTCTGTTTCCACGCTCAGCAGGCTATTGAGAAGCTGCTTAAAGGCGTTCTGGTTGCCAACGCCGTACATATCTCCAAAACCCACGATCTTGTAAAGCTGTTAACTGATGTGGCCGGTATAGTTCCGGAACTGCTGCCATACGAGGAACAGTTGGAGGATATTTCTGAATACGGCGTGGGTGTCCGTTACCCGGATGACTGCTTCGAACCGACGCTCGACGAAGCCCGTCACGCGTTTGATGTGGCGCTGGAAATACAAACATTGATTTTGAGTAAAATCTGAATCTAATAACTAACACCAGAAGGAGAATAGCTCAGTGGCAAAAATCAACGACAACTACCTGAAACTCAAAGCTGGATACTTGTTCCCTGAAATCGGCCGCCGCGTGCGCGCTTTCGCCGAAGCCAACCCGGCTGCCAAAGTCATTCGTCTCGGCATCGGCGATGTTACCCGTCCGTTGGCCCCGGCTGTTCTGAAAGCCTTCCACGACGCCGTGGACGATCTGGCCACCACCGACCAGTTTGCCGGATACGGTCCGGAGCAGGGCTATGACTGGCTAATCAACGCCATCATCGAGAAATCCTATAAGCCGCTGGGCGTCAGCCTCAAGACCGAAGAAATGTTCATCTCTGACGGTTCCAAATGCGACTGCGCTAACATCCTCGATATCTTTGCCCTGGACAACGTGGTTGCCATCGGCGATCCGGTTTATCCGGTGTACAACGACACCAACGTCATGATCGGTCGCACCGGCGAAGCCAATGACAAGGGCTATTACGAGAACATCGTTTACATGCCGTGCAACGAGGCCAACAACTTCATCCCGGCCCTGCCGACCCAGAAAGTGGACATCATCTATCTCTGCTTCCCGAACAACCCGACCGGCACCGTGGCCAGCAAGGCAGAACTGAAGAAATGGGTCGATTACGCCAACGCCAACGACGCCGTGATCTTCTTCGACGCGGCATACGAAGCGTTCATCACCAATCCTGATATTCCTCATTCCATTTACGAGATCGAAGGTGCCAAGAAGTGCGCCATCGAATTCCGCTCATTCTCCAAAACAGCCGGCTTCACCGGCGTCCGCTGCGGCCTGGTGGTTGTGCCGGAAGAGGTGATGGGCACCACCAGCACGGGTGAAAAGTACAGTTTCAACAAGCTCTGGCTGCGCCGCACCACCACCAAGTTCAACGGCGCCTCCTACCCGGTCCAGCGCGCCGCTGCTGCGGTGTACAGTGAAGAAGGGTGGAAACAGACCAAAGAGATCATCGACTACTACATGGAGAATGCCCGCATCATCCGTGAAGGGTTGAAAGAAGCAGGCGTAACGATCTTCGGCGGTGTGGATGCTCCATACATCTGGCTGAAAACGCCGGGTGGGTTGACCAGTTGGGAGTTTTTCGACAAGCTGCTCAATGAATGCAACGTAGTCGGGACGCCTGGTTCCGGTTTCGGCCCGAGCGGCGAGGGATACTTCAGGTTGTCGGCCTTCGGCCATCGTGAGAATGTGATTGAAGCGGTGGAGAGGATAAAGAAAAATTTGAAGTAGTGAAGAGGGCGCCTTTTATGGCGCCCTCTTTTGTCTTTGCTATAGTCTCATAATTAAACATGGGCTTGATTAATTTTTGAATATTGGAGAGTCTGAAAGGTATGGAAGATTATGAAAAAACTAGTCTCTGGGGTAATGCCTTTCATTTAAGAAAGGATGGATTTGACGAAGCACGTTCCTTGCTCACTGAGGCGTATAAACATTTCCGTCAGCGGGTAACTCTACTTCTCCAGCAAATTCAGCAAGAACTTCCGTCACTCACGCTCCATGACATAACACATGTGGACTCGCTTTGGAGAATTGCTTCCGAGATAGCAGGTCCAGACTATGATCTGAATCCAGCTGAGGCATTTGTCCTTGGTGGAGCATTTCTCCTCCATGATGCCGCGCACTGTCGTGCTGCTTTCCCAGGCGGTTTGAAGCAAATACAGGAAACAACCGAATGGCAAGATGTAGCTGCACAAAGAGGTCTGGCTCTGGATGCTCTTACAAATGGAACAGAACTGTTTCAGTCAGTTCTTTTCGATACTTTGCGTGTTCTCCACCCAAAACAAGCCAAAGAACTTCCTTTTGCAAAATGGTCTTCTGAAACAGATGAAACCAGTATTTACTTGCTACCGCACGACGAGATTCGCGATGCTTACGGGCATTTTATCGGTGTCATTGCCGAGAGTCACTGGTGGTATCCTCACGAACTTGAGTCCTTTGCCCATCAAGTAATAACTGCTCCAGTCTGCCTCACTCCGGCAAATTGGCCGGTTGATATGCTCAAGATCGCAGTATTACTTCGAACCGCTGATGCTGCCCATATTGATGCAATGCGAGCGCCGCGCCTGATGATGCTGATGAGACATCCGCAAGGTATTTCTAAAGAGCATTGGTCATTTCAGGCAAGACTTCATCAACCCAAGCGTGATACTTCGCGAAACGAATTGCTCTATACAAGTAGCCCTTTTCCTCATGGCGAGTTGTCTGCCTGGTGGCTTGCCTTTGACTCATGCTGCTTGGCAAACAAAGAGCTTGTGTCTGCCGACATGTTACTTCGGGATAACAACCGCCAACGTCTTTCCGCTCGATCCGTTGCTGGCTCTCATTCAACTGAAGCCTTTGCCAGGCATGTGCCGTCACATGAATGGTATCCTGTTGATACGAGCATCAAAGTCACAGACATTAAAGACCTTGTAGAAAGGTTTGGTGGAGTAAAACTCTATGGTGAAGATCCTTCTGCTGCACTCAGGGAATTACTGCAAAACGCTGTGGATGCCGTTCACGCCTGCCGATCATTAGGTGGTCTAGGTGCGACAGAAGGAGAAATTGAGGTCGCATTAGATGAGGTTCCTGAAGGGTTTTGGTTACATGTGACCGATACTGGTATTGGTATGAGTCGGTATGTTATGACGGAGGTACTTCTTG
Organism: Geobacteraceae bacterium; assembly: GCA_025355325.1. Lineage (GTDB taxonomy): Bacteria > Desulfobacterota > Desulfuromonadia > Geobacterales > Pseudopelobacteraceae > JACRCG01. The sequence goes on along the minus strand of JANXZX010000233.1, from coordinate 9,599 downwards.
ATTTTGGTCGTTCTCTGTGGCGTAGCGCCGACTTGCGTGGCGAATGGAGTGGTCTTTCTGCATCAGATTTTGAAGCTATAGGGCAATTTGGTATCGGGTTCTTTTCTGTGTTCATGTTGGGGGAACAAGTTCAGGTTGTTACTAATCGTTATGTTCCAAAGAAGGGTGAAGAGTTGCAATTACTCTTAGAATTTACCTGCGGAATTAATAATCGGCCAGTATTACGTACACCCAATGATAAAGAAAAACTAAAAAGGCATGGCACGCGAGTTTCTGTATTGATTTCACCAGATATATTGAAAACTCTTTGTAGTTTTGATTCAGGTAGTTGGCGGCGCGATCCAGTTAAAATAACATTTAGCCAAGCTTGTAGTCGACTCGTTCCGGCACTAGACATTGATTTTCATGTTAACACAAGAGAGAAGGTACGCCAATGTTCAGTAAAAGCAAATGACTGGTTAACGCTATCCCCGATTGAGGTAATTCGTAGAATTGCACCTGGATGTTTTGAAAACGAATCTGCTGGTAAGATTGAGTCGTACTCACACTTTACTGAGATTAAGAATGAAAGCGGTCGAGTAGTAGGTCGGTGCGCCGTGCAACCATCAATATATAATAAACCATCAATTGGAGTCGCTGTGGTTAAAGGGCTTCATGCCGGTTTTGTTGGAGAAGTAGCAGGTATTATACAATCAAAACCGCAGAAAGATCTTGCGCGTAAAGAAGCAATTCCCGATGTGACACTTTCTAGTATTCAAACGTGGGCAGAGCAACAAAAAGAACTATTAATTACAAAGGCTCAACTAACAGGAAAAAAAAGCAGCTTACTTGCCTATTTTGGCGCAAGCTATTCAGGGCTTGAAATAGGTCAATTAGGTGATGAAACAGTATCTTTTGAAGAGTTTATTCAAAAAGCATCTCAGATGGATTGTATTATTCAACATAACGGCGATGTTGTTTATGATGATGACGATGAAGTAATACAAAATGAATTTGATGATGAATTTGAGGTAAATGATTTTGTGCTTCAATTAGAGCAAGGAGCATTGCCACGTTGGCTTGATAAAATACAAAATGACGTAATCTCAAGAGATTCCTGGTCGCTAGATTCGGCTGTTAACAATGCTCTAGAAGAAGTTTGGGAGCACGTTGTGTGGACTGAGGAAAGTGTAGTCGTTGGTGAGGCCGAAGGTCATGAAATATATCGCGACTGCTGGATTGCAAAGAGAATGTCAGAAGAATAGGGCCGGCCGGAATTCCGTGGACATTTCTAAATTCAAAAGGCGGCCAATCGGCCGCCTTTGCTGTTTCAACCTGTAATCAAGATGTTGACTTGATGATATCATAATAGTATCATTTCTCATGCCCAGAAAGATCCGAGAACTGATTGCCGAACTAAAGGCGGCGGGATATGTTGACAGGGGTGGCAAAGGAAGCCACCGCAACTTCACTCACCCGAAATGTTCCATGCCAATCACTATCTCCGGCAAGTCGGGCGATGACGCGAAGCCCTATCAGGAGCGGGCGGTGCGGGAAGCAATCAAGGAGAACGAGAAATGAGACCGGGAGACAACTATCTCAAGATTGTGCAATGGTCCGAGGAAGACAACTGCTATGTGGGCACCTGCCCCGGACTGATCCACGGGGGTGTGCATGGTGATGATGAAGCAGCAGTTTATCGGGAATTGTGCGGAGTGGTCGAAGAGACGATTGAACTGTATCAGTCGGACAGGAAACCGCTTCCGCCGGCTACGGTCAATAAGAACTATTCGGGGCGCTTCGTACTGCGCGTGGACAAGGGACTGCACCAGGCACTGGCCATTCGCGCACTGAACGAGGGGGAAAGCCTGAACAGTTATTGCCAGAAGATTCTGAAAAGAGCGGCTTGATTTGTTTCCTGGAATTACAGGGATAGAACACTTAATTCAAAAGGCGATCAATCGGTCGCCTTTGCTGTTTCTGTTACTTTTAACTTGCCGATTCCGTCCAACAGTGGCACTCTGTCAAGTACTTAATCAGGTACTGTAAGGAGTCCAAATATGAATACCATTCCTGCTCAGGAATTGAAACGCCGTGGCATTGCCGCAGTTGACGGGCTGATCAAATCGGGCGACGTGCATGTCATTCGCAACAACCGTCCCGAGTACGTAGTGCTGACCGAGGAACGCTACAAACAGCTGATTGCCGAAGCGGAGGAGTCGTATGTGGCCAGGGTGAAAGCTTCTCTGGACGATGTGAAGGCGGGACGAGTTCGTCGATTTGCCTCTGCTGATGAACTGCTGCAGGCACTCGACCTTGACGGAGAGTGACGGGTGTACACTGTTATCACTCCGGAGCAATTCCTCCGTCAGGCACGGAAGTTCTTCAAGAAGCACCCCGACCTGAAGCCCCGTTTCGCTGCCATCTTCGAGGCGCTAAAATCGGACCCGTTCCAGCCGAGCATCGGACTACATCCGCTTTCTGGCAAACTTGCCGGGTACATGCTGTAAGGCTGACCTATTCTTATCGTATTACCCTGACTTTGCTGATCACCGAACAGGAAGTCATTCTCCTCGACATCGGTAGTCATGACGAGGTGTACCGGTAGGCGGGAAGCAATCAAGGAGAACGAGAAATGAGACCGGGCGACAACTATCTCACCTTATCCCTGTTCGCCCAGATTGACCCCATAACGTGCCATAAGCTCTGCAAGCAGTGCGCGATCAACAAGATTGGCTGCCAAAATCTCCTGAACATCCAGAATATCCCGCGGTCCGCCAGCCTTAAGCTTGAGAATGATGAGATATTCAGGAGATACAACCGGAATATTCCTTCCCAAAACGTCTACTATAACGCTCTGTTCTATGGCCTCAGCCTCGTATTTTTTCGTTGCCACAATAATGTCGAGGGAATCGGCGCGAATCAGGTACGGGACAGGATCCTCATAGCCACCGCGTCGCAGTTCCGCGTTCAGCCCTACGTCGCAGAGAGCTTTCACAAGATGATGGAGGTTGGTTAACTCGGCAAGAATCAGAAAATCGACATCCATGGTGGCACGGGGTGGACTCCAGGCGGAAACAGCGAGTCCGCCAATGAGCGTAAATCCATTGATACAGCCGTCGTCGCGAAGTGCTGACAATGCGTCCAGAGCCTGGTTAAGCTTTTGCAACAGCACGTTTTTCCTCCAGAGCCCTTCTGGCAGCACTATTCAAAAGAATGCAGGCGTCTGAAAGCTCAAGAGCGGCCTGTAAACGCTCTCCAGCTGTTTTTTTCATGATTTCATCGCGCTGCTCATCACGGTTTAGCTGCATCAGTGGAGATAGTCCCATGGTGTGCGCCTCCTTTCTGTCGTCCACAACAATGACAAAATTAGTACCATAAAACAGAGAGTTGTACAATGAAGGATCAATACGGTTTTGGAACAGTGCGATTGAACAGTACCAGTCGGACAGGGGACTGCACCAGGCACTGGCCATTCGCGCACTGAACGAGGGGGAAAGCCTGAACAGTTATTGTCAGAAGATTCTGAAAAGAGCGGCTTGATCTGTTTTCTGGAATTACAGGAATAGAATACTTAATTCAAAAGGCGACCAAACGGTCGCGTTATCTGATTCATGCTCCTCGCATTTTACCAGCCACAGGATTATAATAAATCATACATACTGTATGTAATGGAGGTGACCAAGATGGTAGACATACTTCATCGAATCGGGATCAAATCCCCTGTGGTTCGCATATATAACGCCATAACAACTCTGGAAGGTCTGGCAGCCTGGTGGACCGAGGACGTGAAGGGCAATCCTCAGGTCGGAGGCAGGATTGAATTCAGTTTTCTCACGAAATCGGGTGATCTGTTGGGCAGAATGGTTATGGAAGTGCTGGTACTTGACGACAATAAATTTGTGCGCTGGAGCTGCGTTGAGGGACCGGAGGAGTGGGTCGGCACTGACATCACCTTCCAGCTGTCTGAGCAGGATGGCCAGACGATTGTCCTGTTCGGCCACCGAAACTGGCGTGAGGCGGTTGAGGCGACCTATCACTGTAGCATGAAGTGGGCGACATTCCTGTTAAGCCTGCGTGAGTATGTGGAAACAGGCACCGGGAAGCCCTCACCCCATGATCTGAAAATTGATAACTGGAATTAGAGAAGAGGGCATTCCCATGCCAAAACTTCGCGTTAACAGCTTTGCCATATCGCTTGACGGTTATGGTGCCGGGTCGGATCAGGATTTGCGGAACCCGCTCGGTGTAAAGGGACCAGGGTTGATGGAATGGTTCTTTCACACGCGCCTGTGGCGGAAGATGTACGGCGAGGGCAATGGTGAGACCAGCATTGACAACGATATGGCAGAAGCGGGCTTTGCCGGGATCGGTGCCTGGATTATCGGGCGCAACATGTTCGGTCCTGTGCGCGGGCCGTGGCCGGACGAGAGTTGGAAGGGGTGGTGGGGTGATGAGCCTCCGTATCACGTGCCGGTGTTCGTGCTCACGCATTATGCCCGACCGCCGCTGACGATGGCGGGAGGTACGGTGTTTCACTTTGTCACTGAAGGGATTGAGGCTGCCCTGGAACAGGCTGCTGCGGCGGCTGGCGGCGCAGATGTCCGCATCGGCGGTGGTGTTGCCACTATTCGCCAATACCTGCGCGCCGCCCTGATCGATGAACTACATCTCGTCATCAGCCCGGTCTTGCTCGGTTCCGGTGAGCATCTCCTGCATGATATCAATTTGTGTGCTTTGGGCTATGAATGCACAAAGTACATTGCGGGCGAACGGGCGAGCCATGTCTTTCTGAGCCGCTGCAGATGAAGTCTTGCCCGTTGTTCTCCCTCGTCTTAGGTGGTGACAGAATTCCGGGGCGCTATACCTGATTCAAAAGGCGACCGATTGGCCGCCTTCTGTTTGAAGTTTATTTCGTATCTTCAACCGCGGCGCGCCGTTTCTATTGCCGCGATGTCGATCTTTTTCATCTGCAACATCGCATCAAACGCTCGCTTGGCGACGGCGGGGTCGGGATCGGTTATCGCTTTCGTCAGAGCGATCGGGGTAATCTGCCACGACAGGCCCCATTTGTCCTGGCACCAGCCGCAGGCATTTGCTTCGCCACCGTTTCCGACAATGGCGTTCCAGTAACGATCCGTTTCTTCCTGGTCAACGGTTGCAACCTGAAACGAGAATGCCCAGTTGTGCTTGACCCCGGGGCCCCCATTAAGCCCGAGACAGGGAATTCCCATCACGGTAAATTCGACCGTCAGCACATCTCCTTTCTTTCCGGACGGATAGTCCCCCGGCGCGAGGGTTACAGCGCCAACGGATGAATCAGGAAAGATTTTGGCGTAAAATCGTGCCGCTTCCTCGGCGTCGCGGTCATACCAAAGGCAAATTGTGTTCCTTGCTTGTGTTGCCATGTCAGTTCTCCTTCGTGTTGCGCCGCTCGGAAAAAGGTGCCGGTAGCGAGCGGTCAGTGTACCTAGACCATTACGATTTCTCTGTCACCTTTATTCTACTGCTCTTTGACGAAGATATTTAAGAAGAAAATAAAGGGTCGCATGCTTATTTCAAATGGCGTCCCATGAGCCGTCATTCTTGTTTCCGCACGGCGTAAACAATGTTGAGCCAGTCGGCTAAATCATATAGAGTGGAATCAATGGATTCACGCTGACAGAATCCGGACATCCCCAACAGGAGGCCGTATGAAAGCAGTTGCACTACAGGAAGAAACAAGCAGGAACTTTCACCTTTTCTGGGACAACTTCCCTTTTCCGGTCATGCTTGTCCACCGGAACCGCACAATTCTTGACCGTAACAAGGCCGCCGAGACGGTCGGACTCACCACCGGGATCCGTTGTGTCGACCTCGGGAATAAAGAGGATCATAAGGGGTGCCTGGCCAATAAGGCGCTTGACGAGCAGACTCCAAAGCGCACGGTTGCGTACGTTGAGGCATATGGTGCCGTCCTCGATTCCTACTGGATTCCGCTGGCCGGGGAGAAAGATTTGTACATCCACTATTCCGCCGACATCAGCGCGTACGCCGCTGAGTCCATGTTCCCGGTTAAAGTAGAGACCGGTCCGGCCCACGGCTGCAGCTCTTGCAGTTGTACCTGACGCGCAAAGCAAAGTTGGACATGATATGTAATTCAAAAGGCGATCAATCGGTCGTCTTTCTGTTTATCCACTTTGAAATGTTCAGCCAACATAATCCTCACGACACCCATGGACACCCAGAGCAGTTTGACGAAAAGGAAGATCACCAAAGCACTGGAGAGGATCAAAATAAATCTCAAATAGTTACGGAGATGGCGCTGATTGCAGCGCCCTTTTTTTTATGGTACAAGGTTTGACATGGGTAAACAGGAATACCCGACGTAATCAGAAGCGGTACGCCGGGGAAGTAGCGAACGAGTAAACAGTGCCTGTACCCTGAAAGTGAAACCATAATGCCGAAAAATCGCGAAGCAGCCCGCGCCAACCTGGAAAGCCTCTACCGGATCTTCACCGTACCGGAATCGCCCGATTCAACCCTCGGCTCAATCGATCAGGCGATTTCTTCCGATGTTGCCGGTTTTCTACAGACGCATATCGTCGCCATTGAACGAAGCCTTGACGAGATCGAGGCACATTTCGCCTCTGCCGCCATCCCGGAAGAACCGACCTACGTCTCGGAATATACCGAATTCGTCAAGGCCCACCTCGTCGCGCAGTCGGTACATACAGCAGCCCCAGGTTTTGTCGGCCACATGACCTCGGCGCTCCCCTACTTCATGCACCCTCTGGCGCGCCTGATGACCGCCCTCAACCAGAACCTGGTCAAGGTGGAAACCTCCAAGGCCTTCACGCCGATGGAGCGGCAGGTTCTGGCCATGCTACACCACTTGGTCTACCGCTTTGATGACGACTTCTATCCTCCCTGGATCCACAACAGCATGTATGCCCTGGGGGCCTTCTGCTCAGGCGGCACCATCGCCAACGTTACCGCACTCTGGGTGGCACGCAACCGCCTGTTCGCCCCTGACGGAACATTCGGCGGTATTGCCCAGGAAGGACTGGGACGCGCTCTGCAGCATCGCGGCGTTAACGGCATCGCGGTTTTCGTCTCCGAGCGCGGCCACTATTCCCTCGGCAAAGCTGCCGACCTCCTCGGTATTGGGCGGGACAACCTGATCAAGGTGCAGACCGATGCCCGTAACCGTATCGACCTGAAGCTGCTGCGAGCGGAGTGCCGACGCCTGCAGGACCGGAACATTATGCCGCTGGCGCTGGTCGGCATCGCCGGCACTACCGAAACCGGCAACGTTGATCCGTTGGAGGCGCTGGCCGATTTCGCTCAGGAGCTGGGCTGCCATTTTCATGTGGATGCCGCATGGGGCGGGCCGACCCTTTTTTCCGACCGCTACCGATCTCTGCTCAGCGGCATTGGACGGGCCGACTCGGTTACGGTCGATGCCCACAAACAGCTCTATGTACCGATGGGAGCGGGGATGGTCGTTTTCAAAGACCCCACAGCACTGTCGGCAATTGAGCATCACGCCAACTATATACTCCGTCACGGCTCCAAAGACCTGGGCAGCCATACTCTGGAAGGGTCGCGGCCGGGGATGGCGATGCTGGTGCATGCGGGCCTGTCGATCATCGGCCGCAAGGGATACGAGCTTCTGATCGACATGGGGATCGAGCGGTCGCGAACTTTTGCCGACATGATCAAAAAACATCCCGATTTCGAACTGACCAGCGAACCGGAGCTGAATATACTCACCTACCGCTACTGTCCGCACGCCGTTCAGCAGGCGTTGGCCACAGCAACAGCAGAGCAGCGCAGCAGCATTAATGAGCTGCTCGACCAGGTTTGCCAACTAATGCAGAAGCATCAGCGGGAAGCGGGGAAAACCTTTGTTTCCAGAACCCGACTGCGGGTGGATCGTTATAGTGAGGAACTCACCGTCCTGCGGGTGGTGTTAGCCAACCCGCTGACGACCGATGAAATTCTGGGGGCGGTTCTGGCGGAAGAATGCGAGATCGTGCAACTTCCGGAGATTCAGGCTTTGTTGCGGCAGGTTGAGGAACGTTGTGCTTTAATGGGAGTGCCGGATAATTAAACAAGGATATCCCCGATATTATTTACAGCGCAGAATTGTGAGGAGTTGAGTATGCCGACAATAAGCATGTTTTTCGGAATCCTGATCCGTATGTTTTTCAATGAACATTCGCCACCACACTTCCATGCCGAATACGCGGAATACAAGGCAGTTATAGATATTCAGACTTTTGAAGTAATAGAGGGTAAATTGCCACGTCGCGCATTGGAGCTCGTGTTGGACTGGGCGGAGCTTCATCAGGAGGAGCTTATGGAAGACTGGGAACTGTGCCGCAGCCATACTGAGCCACACCCCATTGAACCGTTGCAGTAAGCGGGAGGTGATTTATGTACTGGGATGTTGTTGAAGCCAAAGTGTTGGGATCACTTGAGTTTGCCGTGACATTTGCTGACGGTGTAAGCGGAAATGTGAAGATTCTTCCGACGCATCTGTACGGAGTTTTTGAAAAGCTCCGTGATCCTGTTTTTTTTAGGGAGTTGCGGGTTACGGATGGATTCGTTTCGTGGCCTGGTGATATCGACATCGCGCCGGATGCCATGTATCGCGAGATCAAGAGCAAAGGGACGTGGGTGTTGGAATAGATGCATAATCCCGTAGAGTTCCCAAAATCAATTGTGGGGGCGTCCCTCTTTAATTCTCACCCTACCCCCTCCACACAGCATTACATAACGTTATTGACGTCTTTGCTGGCAAATTTAGAGAAATGCTTGTCTCACCGATATACCGGTTACAAAACAGCTTAAAATATCAAGTATACCGATGAGACATCATGCAAGTAACCAAACTCTACGAGAAAGGCGGCCAATCGGCCGCCTTTCTAATTACGTGAAGGACATTAGTTTTTTATCCGGTGCTTCCGGATTGAAACAAATTACAGCTTCACATCCAGCTCATTCTGGACAATCTGCTCACGAGCCTGCTTCTTTCTGATCAAAACCAGCTCTGAATTGCGCGTTCTCATAACAGCTGGCGGCTTGCGGTGCGAGTTGTAGTTTTCCGGAGACATACTCTCGGAATAGGCTCCCGTGCCGCCAATTACGACATAATCACCGATTTCCGGTTCGGCAATCAGCACCGGCACAATGTTGCCGTCGCCGTCCAGACGCACCGAGTCGCCGCTTTCGCAGCAGCGCCCTACAATCCCAAACGACTTTAATGCGGCAGTGGGCTTGCTGTCATATTCGCTGGAGAGCAGCGTACCGTCTTGGCGCACGATGGCGATGGGGTGCTCGGAGCCGTACAGCAGCGGGCGCGTCAGCAGTTCCATGCCGCCGTCTACGATCAGGAAGTTCAGCTCATTGGTCAGCTTCTTGTCGATAATTTTGGTAATAATATGGCCTGAGTTGGCCACCACAAAGGTTCCCGGCTCGATCTCCATCTGCAGTTCGCGTCCGGTGGCCTCCTTGAACTCTGTTACACGCTGCGCTGCATAGGCACCCAGCGATGCGATATCGGCCTGTTTTTCCCCGATGCCACCACTGTGAGCTTTGGCGGAGGACTCAAGGTGGCCAGGATGCCGGGGGAA
>JANXZX010000181.1 GCA_025355325.1 Geobacteraceae bacterium | reverse complement strand
TTTCATTATATTTAAGTTTTGCAAACGGGTTCAGTCTGTCAACCGGCAAGCCAACCTGTTCTGAAATAGCGTTTATCAGGTGGTACACTTTCGAACAACCGCCACTCATAAAGACACGCGATATACGATCATCACTTGCTGTCGAATTGTAAAAGTCAAGTGAACGCCGGATTTCCTGAGCAATAGTTTCATTTACTTTTAAGACAACATTCCGAAGTGGTTTGTCAGTTGACTCATTCACAAGCAGCTTTCCGTTTTCTGCGTCTTTGCTGCTCAATCCCACCTGCTTTTGAATCTCTTCCGTATATAAGTTGCCCCCCATCTGTACGTCTCTGGTAAAAAGCGTGAGGCCATCCTTTATAACGTTTATATTCATAATACTTGCGCCAATATTAACGAGCGCAATAATATCGTTCGAATCATAGTCATAATTAACTTCAAATGCGTTTTGAATCGCAAATGAGTCAACGTCAATAACCGAAAGCTGCATTCCGGCTTCACTGAAAACCGCTACGTAATCGTTGATAATATCTTTTTTACTTGCAACCAGCAGCACATTCATTTTTGTTTGGTCATGGCTGTCAGGCGACAATATCTGAAAATCCATATTTACATCATTAATATCAAATGGAATATACTGCTCGGCCTCCCATGAAATCTGATCCTCAAGCTCTTCCTGCGGCATCGTCGGAAGAATAATTTTTCTGATAATTACCGAGTTTCCCGAAATCGAGCAAACGACATCTTTTGACTTGATGTCAAGGTTTTGAACCAGATTTCGTATAACCGTGGCAACAGAGGAACTATCCATTAATGTGTTATCAACTATTGCCTCAGGTGGTAAAGGAAAAATCCCCACATTCAGCAACTGGAAAGTTCCCTTATTGTCCTTCAACTGAACAACTTTAACGGAACTTGATCCGATGTCAACACCGATAACGTCTTTTTTCTTTTTAAAAAGAAACATAGCCAGTCCCGTTAATTACTGTTCCTGAAATACCTTGTTTTTGTCTTCAAGACTATATCCCAAGGCCAAAATAATTTTCCGTTTGGTTTCCATACGGCATTTTTCACCGCGTTCAATGCGATCAATTGTCAGAGTTGAAACCCCCGCTTTTCTGGCGAGCTCCGATTTGCTCATCAGCCGCGATTCACGAATTGTCTTAACTTTGTTCAGTCCACTCATTCAAACATCCGATACATAGGATTATCTTTTGTATACCATTTACAGCAAATAAAATAATTGTCAACATTTTTTATATATAATTATATACAAGTGTAGCTAACTTTTTACACATAAACATACATTAACAAGCATACCCTAACAAAACTTATTCAGACCTTTTACTGTTTTAATATGCGTATAATACCGTAACTCCTGCTTTTTCCGCAGGATTAACCGCAGCCTCTCCCTGGATTTCAACCGAATAAACATTCGGAGTTCGAGGTGGCGATGTACTGGCGTTTGAACCTGCCACACCGATACCCGCATCCAGATAATCGATTCCACTGGCGTCGAGAAGTCCCACACCGGCAACCGTGTTGACAATTTTTGAATAAACCAGATAATCGGTATTTGTATTTTGCCCCTGAAGAGTAAATATAAAGTCAGGCATTACTTTTGGATCCACGGATTTTCCTGAAATTCCGGCATTCCAATCTGCTGTCGAAGCTTCAAGCTTTATCTTCAGAATTGCTGAGCTTGTGGTACCACCAGCCCCGCCCACCTGTAGTCCAAGATGGTTCAATGCACTGAAATCAGTCAACAGAAGACTTTTTCCAGCCGAATAGTTGTTGAAAAGACGGGGAATGATGGTTTTTGTTACAAACTCGGCACCGCCGTACGAAGCCTCCAGGGCACTTCTGTAACGTTTCTGGGCAGCCGACATCTTCGTTCCGGCAATCACGTAGTAGAGTAGTGTCATGATCATACCAAGACAGAGCATGACGAACATAAGAGCAGTAATCAGAGCAATACCGTCTTCATTTCGCAGAAATTTCATATATTCACCGTCTTCATTATTGAATCAGGTTCTTCGGTCTGACAACTATCGTATAAACCTTCCAGCGGTAATACTTGTAATCCGCACCGATACGATCCAACAAATCAAAGCGCCTTCCCGTAACTGTTGCACCACCATCAAAAGATTCGCCAACATCGACTGTTCGGGAAGGGTAGCTGTACCGCAGATCCATAATTCCCTCCTGAGCAAGTATATACACCCGGATTTCTCTGATCTGGTTCCTCACATCGTCTGTCAGGAGGTTCTTAACAACGATAACCTGTTCTGAACGAGTTAAATCCCGCTCGGTAGAGCCCCATAATCTGGGAGAAACCAGATTATTATCCTTGTCATATGAAAACGAAGTCCACTTTTTAGAGCTGTCATTGGCAGCAGCCATAATCGACTTTATTACTAAATAGCTGGAACCAATGCCTGCCGCATCTTTGTTAAAGGTGGTTGTGCCGCTCAAAATTGCACGAGGAGGATTGCCCGGCGCATCGTTGAAGGAAGCGGGGCTTTTACCGGTCGGCCAGAATGCCGACGGTTTTGTGGCCGCATTAGTCGCTTCCACATAAGTAATTGCATTCTGAAACGACCATGGGAGACCGAATCCGGCTTGTTCAAGGTCCGCCCTGAGAACTTCAAGACCGACAATCCCCTCATTCTGTGACTCAACAGACCTGGACTGCTGCGATGAGTTGGTTATTATCCTCTGGAAGGCCGAAGACGTAACCATGATAACCACCAAAGTAATAACCATGACGACAGTTATTTCCACCAGGGAAAATCCCTGCCGGTTTTTAATAAGCATACTGCTATTCCTGTATTCCATAATCATCCGTTGCACACTTACCTGGTCACAGAAACAGGAGCAGTCACTCTGTTCTGATAGGTGACACCTCTGTGGATCCATGAAACCGTTACATCCAGCTGTTTCAAAGGCGTCACGGGATCAGACGAAAGTTCGGAGACTTTCATATCAACGCTGTATAGCTCACCGGCCCCCCTGACTTTACTAGGCTCGAATCGTGTGCCATAGGAGGTTGAAAGCAGATCAAAGTGTTTTGATCTCTGAATATTTATATACTTCTCACCCACGAATACCGCCTCATCGCGAAGCTGGTTTCTCAGATTATGCGCCATCGCAACATTTATCGATTCAAGTACCCCCAGCATTCCGACCATCATAATTACAATGGCAACCATTACCTCAAGAAGAGAGAACCCGCTGTTATTGCTGTTCAATAGAATCACTGGCACACGTTACCTCAGTTCTTTTCCCCATATTCAGCCGCGCCTGTGAAATTACTATACTGTCAACCGCTGCCGAGTTAATAACCAGCAGGTTGTCAGTCGGAAGAATGCACAAAGATCTTTCGGATCCGTTAAGCAATCCCTGAGCGTCGAAGGTCAATACACTTAAGCTCAACGCATTTTTAACGTTCGAGATGATAGGAAACCTGAGCTGCTTTGTCTCAAGCGCTGGCACCGAAGTGACCTCCGATGAATATATTTTGAATACCTGTTCCTTTTCGTTGATAACCACACAGCGACTTCTCTTGCCAAAGAGAGCTTTAAGGCGAACCTGCATCAGATCAGCATGTATCGTTTTAATCTGACTTTCGACAGCTGACTTATTCAGCATTTCGCTCCAGCTCAGGACAGCAATCGAGAGCAGAATTACCATAATCGCCATGGCGACAATCAGCTCAACAAGCGTAAATCCGCGTTCTCTCATAAAAACTATCGTTCCCTGATATGCAGAATTTTCTTAAGCGGCCTGTTCTGACTGCTGCTGATTATCGGCGGTGCCTCAGACGGAGATTTACCGATCATCGGCGGCAACATTCGTCTGTAACCCTTACTTGAGTCAGTGAAGACTTTGGAAAGATCGATCTCTTTGAACTCACCGGTGGAGAGTTGGACAAGTGCCTTGCCCTGAAGTGCATTCTCCGCAGCTTGGCCACCCGTATTGTAATTGATCGCCCAGAGGTAAGAATTTCCACCATAACCGCATGCATCAAGAATCGGCTTGAATGAGGTAAAAAAAACCGTGCCGTTGGTCAGGGCAACTGTATCTGTGACCACCCGCTCCGCTTCGTACTTCTGACATGTTTCCCCGGCATTACAGTCGTAATCACCCGTACAAGCCTGCGAAGTCGTGGTCGAGCACACCTTGCCCGATGTTGCGGAATCCAGATTGATAATCCAGCCGGGGTCGGCAGAGGAAAGGGATGGGGTGATTGTTGTTGACTGGTTTACCAGGGCCCTGGATACTTTGTCGGCTTCAGAACAATCCTTACTCAGATAATTACCAATATTGTTTTTGTTGTAGCACGGGTCCTTGACTCCGTAGAGAGACCGTACCCCGTCACTGTCATCGACGCTGATGCCGTCCCTGAAAAAATATCTGCCCGTACCGAAATAGAGCCATAAATTTCGGCTGTTTTTATCTTGTATCCGTGCAATTGAAGAAGTTACAGGTCCGATACCGTCAATTACTGTACTCCAGACCCACGGATTGGCGCTGTCATTGGGATCAATGCTTTCTTTGGTCAAAATACGCACAACTCCACCATCGGTCCAGGTTCCGGAAGCTGACTTTTTCACATATCCGGCATAGATGGCATCATCCTGATAGTTACCGGCAACCCCTGGATTCCAGCGGTCAGTGTCGATTGAGCCTCCCACCAATGTTGAAGAGAACGCATATTCAATCCCCGTATCAATAGTCTTGATGAGAGTGCCGCTTAGCAGATCAACTACAAAGAACTTCAGAGTCTGGTTTGAGCGGCCCAGAAACTGATTGGTGGCCTTGTCAATCGGACCTGTAGGGCCGGAACCGAATACCGCAAACCACTTGCCGTTTTTCTGTGAATTTCCAACACGTACAATGGCTGGACCGGACGTGGCATATCCCAGACCCGGATCGTTGAACTCCCAAAGCAGCCTGGGAACGGTCGGATCGGTTACCCGACAGCAAATAGGCCGGGCCGCGAAGACATGTGCCCCCGAGGCCGGATGTGACCTGGCAATCACCATCAACTCCGCACCGATTGCTGTGATTTCCTGAACAGACACCAGAAGCGGCATAAACGTCGGTACACTTTCCGCCAGTGGTCAAACCGGCGATATCAGAGATATCGAGAGAGCCATTTTTATTGTTAGATTGCCGGCACGTATCGGTCGCTTCGCTCAAAGCGATCTTTGCCTTTACCAATCCCGAACAGACAGGGTCACCTTTGCAGGAGTCTGGCGCCTTTGAGTTGTAATTAATGCATACATCCAAAGCGTCGGAGAGCTTCTTCTGGCTGACACCCTTTTTGTTCCACAGTTCAATTACTTTCTGACAATTTCCGGCATTGTAATCGCCTTCAAACAGTTTTATGCAGGTCTGGCCACCTTGAGAAGGTGCTGGTGTGCTGACTTCTTCCGGGCCGGTGATCAAGAAGGCGACTCCGAGTTTATGAGTCTTGTTGGGATCAACGGATGTTGAAGGATAATTGATATAATTTGTTGCCAGAGCATCCTTGATAAAACCCCGTCCGAGGCATCCCCTTGTCTCCCCCTGGATGAACCTGGTCGTCAGAGCGTCACACGTCTGACCCGAGAGACAGTCACCAGCAACTAAGCAGGCACGATCCGGATTACCGGAACAGACCCTGCTGACATATTTTCCACCATTCAGTATCTGCTTCTCCACATCAAACCTGGAAGCAGCAAGCCAGTTGAGGTAATTACCTTTTGCTACAAACTTGTTCAAATTTCCGGTACCGGATTCGAAGCCGACGCATAGCGTGTTGGTGATGTACTTGCTACAGTCGGCAGCATTTGGAAAAACGGTCGGAATATAGAAAAACTGGTTGGTAAAGTCATATTCGTACCGGGTGTTGCCTTTGAAATATCCGGCATACACGTTGAGGCAGGTCTGTGAAGCTGCACAATCGGTGTCGGCACTACAACTGCGGGAACTATCGGAGGAGCATACATTTGTTTGATATGTCTGATCGTAGCAGTAATAAGGCTGTCTGGTAAGATTCCCCCTGCCGTCTCGTTGCCCTTCATCAGCATAGGCTAGATCGTACATACCTGCAGAGTTGTCTATCATCAGGAGCAGGTTGGGTTGGACTCCAGCAGAAATAAACGGTGGAGTAACGCAATAGTCTTTATTTTCAGCATCACAGGTTTGCCCTGAGGGATTACATTCTGAAGCTGAGAAACATGACGTCTTTGAGATCGAGCATAGCCTTGCATGAACTAAACCCGGTACCGGCACCATAGCTATAACAACTATAAAAAACATACGATAAAATATTTTCATATCCACCCAATTTGTTCATACGTTTATCTACACCAACAAGAATAACTCCCCGCTGCATTCTTCCTCTACTGTAATGAACTGAGGTGCTAAAATTACGCGAGAAACGAAGAGACTAAAAAGCAACTCTTTTAACAAAAACGATTCTTTTATAGATATAAAATTAATTAGCGTGTCTTAGCAATATTGATGCCATTTATTAAAAATTCGTAAAACATTGATTATTATGCCTTTTTTAACGTTATACTTTTAATTCATGCAATATTTGCATACTTCAGTACGAATTATGCCGCATCAGTACGCAATTATTTCAATCTATAAAAAACGAAAAAAGGTGCCAATCTGTGAGTGGCACCTTCAAAAAACCAACGATATTTTTGTATGAAAGAAATCAGTTCATGTCACATGAGGCGACAGGGTGAAGTAAAACGTTGCTCCTGTTCCCGGTTCGGATTTGGCCCAAATCGTGCCGCCATGCCGGAATATTATACGCTGGGCTGTCGCGAGACCAATGCCGGAGCCGTCAAACTGGGCGCAATCATGAAGTCGAGAGAAAGCCCGAAAAAGCTTATCCACATCCTTCATATTAAAACCGGCGCCATTATCGCGAACATAATACACCGGGCCTGAATCGGCCTGATCGACACCAAACTCTATTAGAGCATCACTCTTGAAAGAGCTGTATTTCCAGGAGTTGTTCAACAGATTAACCATGACTATTTTCAGAAGTCGCGAATCTCCGGCGACAACAATATCCGGTTCGATTCGTGTAGCAACAGTGCGCCCGGGATTTTCAAAATGCAGTTCCTTCAGCACCGATTCGGCTATGACACTCAGGTTAACGTGACCCGAAACAATTTCTACACGGGTTAGCTGTGCGAGCTTCAGTAGAGCATCTATAACTTCATTCAACCAGATTTCCGACTCATAAATTTTTTCAATATATCCTCTGACATGTGGTTCGAGATTGTTATCATCATCAAGCAACAACTGACAATAGCCCGCAATCCGGGTGAGAGGTCCGCGCATGTCATGCGAAACAGAATAATTGAATGCTTCCAGCTCATCATTGGCTGCGGCAAGTTCAAGCGCTTTGTGGCTCAATTCCTCGTTAAGATGGCGAATCCGTTCATGGTGCCTGTGGTGTGAATCTTCGTCGATTTTACGCTGGGTGATATCCCTGTCAAAACCCAATATATAGTTTTTGCCGCCTATCTTTATTACTCCCGCGTGGATTTCGATCGGGAAGGGAGTACCATCCTTTTTCACGTGCCAGACTTCTGTGGTTACCCACTCTCCGGCAACAACTGCAGCGGAGATATTACCGGCAATTTTATTGGTTTCAGCAGTATTCAGGTCATAAATTTTCAAACTGCACAACTCATCCACTGAATAGCCATGCTGGTCTGCTGCGGCTTGATTAGCCTCCACAATGCGTCCGGCCTCATCTCCCTCCAATCCGATAATGATGATTGAGTCTGGAGCCCGTTCAAACAGCAACCGATACCGTTCTTCGCTTTCCCGCATACCCGTCTCGGCTCTTTCAAGCGCCTCAAGCATGCTGTTTATAGACATCGCCAGCGTTTTAAATTCGTCATGGTGCGATAAATAGGGCACACGCGACGAGAGATCTCTCGTCTCGGAAATTTTGTTCACCCGAGCGTTAAGCGAATGTAAACCTTCCACAACCGTTTTCTGAAAAAACAAGAACATGGAACAGAACAACACACTGCCGGTCACAGCCACTGCTATGACGATATGAACAAATGAAACCGACTCGCTTACCAAAACAGAGGTCAAGGCAATGGACGTGGTTATAACTACGAGGATTATACTGTTAAGCAATGTCATCGATGCCCCGCTATAAAAAAATTGGACATGAACAAGAGGTTACCGTTGTAAATCACATAATCTGTATTTCCTATCGCATATTTGCACAAAAATGACAACGAAAGACATAAATTTTTCTGAATGTTATGCTATAGTATTTTCAGGTCAAGTCCGTTACTACACCGGGGTTCACGAAACAATGCCATTTTCAGCACAGATACATCACACAAAACTACCCGATCTTACCGATATTACAAGATATTGCCGGGTGGAAGACATTGAACCGTTCCTGCAAATGATCAAGGGGGCCGTGCAGTCAAACTGTAATCATATCCTGGACTGGAAGCATACCAGTGAGCAGCTCATAGAATCAATTCAGTCCACGAGGGGCCCTGCGCTGAAAGACATCCATGAGGCTCTCAACCGGATTGAAATGGAGCGCTTCCTGCTCGTTCCCTCGGTAAGCGAATTACACCGGTCATGCACCCACTATCGTGATTTACTGGCACAGCGTGTCATGAGCATCGTATTCGCTGATATGGATTTAGCCGGTCTGGTGCGCCCTTCGGTACCCTTCGCGCTGATCAGCATGGGCAGTGACGGCCGTGAAGAGCAGACGCTGATTACAGATCAGGACAACCTTATCGTCTATGGAGATGGTGGTGGTGAAGCAGCCGATCAATACTTTATAGAATTCTCCTCACGCCTTGTTGACGGTTTGGAAGAGGCCGGCTTTAAGCGCTGCACAGGCGACATCATGCCAACCAACCAGACGTGGCGCGGCTCATTCAGCCAGTGGCGCAAACGGCTCTTTTCGATTGTCAGGTACGAAGTTGAAGACATCGGCAAGAATGTCATGGATCTGATTGTGATGTCTGACGCCCGCTATGTAGCCGGTGATCTGGAACTCGCCACTGATCTGATCGATATGATCAGAAACATGGAGCGGGATTATTTTCAGGTTTTATGGGGGATGGCCAAGGCTGCTACGGAGATGAAACTGGCTCTCGGTTTTATGAAGCGCATCTGGACTGAAGGAAGCGGCGATCATAAAGGTGAATTTAATGTTAAATTGCTGGCCTGGGCTCCGCTCGTCATGAATGTTCGTATTTTGGCCATTAATCAGAGTATACCTGCAACAAGTACGTTGGAGCGTATTTCCCTGTTAGAGGTTGAAGGAAGTTTTTCATCAGCATTTGCCCGGGAACTTATCGATGCCTACCACGTCCTCACTAAGCAGCGAATACTGATACAGATACGGAATCTGAAGGGAATTCAGCAGGATTGTCACTACTTGAATCCCTATCAGCTTTCAACGGCAGAGCAGGAACAAATCCGTCAGGCCATGATCAAGATCGAAGACCTGCAAAAAATTATTCATACAAATTTCCATATTGTGTGAACCTGAGACCTTTTTCTTCAGACGTTACGGTAGGTATTGATAAGCCACCGGGAAATACTGCGTAAGCCTCCCGGAGACAACGGCAGATTATCTTTGTTGAACCAGCCGGCCTCCACAACTTCAACGCCATCAGGCTTTATCTCACCCCCGGCATAGTCGGCCAGAAAACCGACCATCAGTTGACTCGGAAAAGGCCAGCACTGGCTGTTCGCATAACGAATATTCGTTACTTCTATTCCTGACTCTTCACGCACCTCCCGCTGGACACACTCTTCCAGAGACTCGCCAAAATCAAGAAAGCCCGCAACCAGACTGAAACGCCCCGCACTCCATGCGGCGTTGCGAATCAGCAGCAGATCATCTCCGCGTTTGACCAGGACAATGATACAGGGATGGATGTGCGGGAAGTGCTCATCACCACACGACGGACACCGTTTGCCCCAACTTCCCGGTATTCTGATGAGCTCACCGCCGCAATGGGAGCAGAACCGGCTGCGCCGTTCCCAATGCAGAATTTGAGCGGCCCGGCCGGCAATGGTTGCAAGGGTATTGTCCAGCCGCATGTCCGGTCCCTGAAACGGCAACGCTTCATATTCGACCGGCAGAACAGTGTCCGTGGCAATCCGAACGGCACGCAGCGGTTTTCCCTGCCAGAGACCGATCTTGAGAGGCTTCTTTTCCGGAGGAACGATCTCTGCCGGGAGACACCCCTCTTGAAGAAGCGTGTGCGGCGCTTCGGAAAACACCACAAGTGAAGATCCTAGCAGAATCGCCAGAAATCCCGGGGTTTCATCAAGTTCCGGTTCAGGTGGAAGCGGTGTAAACAGGCCGTTGATCATTGCTGAATTGAACGGCAGGGAATGTGACATGCGAACCTTCTCCATTAGCGGTAATCCGTGTTTAACTCATCAATTGCCGCTGTAATTTTATCGCAATCAATGACCATTGCAGCAGGTATGAACAGATCAACCTCGTTTCGGATACTCCCGGTCAAGCTATAAACAAGCTCCTGAAACAGAAGCAGTTCCCTGGAAAACAACTCCGTAAATCCAAAGCGCAGATCGCTGAGAAGCCGGGGATCATCCCGGGTAAAATTGAGGGTACACCACTCATCAAAAAGCTCTTCTCCCGAAACATCAATCAAAGGAATACCATTCAGTCGGCAGGTCATGGGACGGTGATCGTAGACCAGACACCCCCCGGTTTCCGACAGCAGCAGGCACGGCGTTTCATCCTCTTCCGGCATCAGTGCATCCCATTCATCTTCAGGAATTGCGTTCAACAACCAGGGTTCAACAAACGAGGGATTTACGAGCGACAACTGCTCCAGACGGCGCGTGGCCCTGGACTGCAGATCATTTTTAATTGGTTCGGTAAGTTTGTCAAAGCCGCGTTTGAGGTAAAACGCATCAAGGAGGGTAATATCAAAAAGACCCCGGCAGCAGGCTGAACAGCCGTTGCTACAGGAAATCAGTTCCGGGTGTTGGGCGAGGCAGCGCGTGAACCACGCATCCACCTCGCCTAATAACATCCCATATCGATCAAGCAGCTCATCCAAAATTACATATACACCATTATGGTTATGGAAATCGAGCCGTCTGCCGTTTTAAAGGGAATCGTCACACCTTTGCACTGCACGTTGATACTCGACCCGGTATCATTGGCATCAGGTGGATCAGCCAATGTCCGTAATTGACCGGACACCACCAATGGCAATCCAAGTGCGACGCTCCCGTACTGCTCGTGATACTTGGTTTTGAAAGCACCGGCGATATTATTGGCCATTTCACCCATCGCATCCCTGATGCAATCATCATCGGCTTCATCCACCATCAACAACTCTTTCGCCACGCATTGTGCGCTCGATTTGTCCGTGGCGATGATAATATATCCAACCCGGTCGCCGGCTATGCCGACAATGGCGGTCACATCGGAATCAACCGGTTCAACCTTTTTTTCAACCTTGCCGGCCAAAAGGTCAATATTCATGTAACTTTTGAACGTGTCCTGCGTTGCAGACATGATGGTAAACATAATCTCTTCAAATGATATAGTTGCCAATCGGGTACCCTCCAAAAGTAGTTGCTATCAGTTTAATATAATTTCATAATTCTTTGATTTCATACCGGAATTTGGTTTTTATATAGCATGATTGAGCATTATGTACAATTATTTACGTATGATTTGAGTGGACGGAATTTTCAAAAAAAATGCAGCCATCTCCGCATTTGGCGAAATGGCTGCATGATTTGTTGGAAAATTGAAAAATGATTCTCAGTAGGCGTCAGGATTAGTCAAAACGTCATCTTCGGTGATTCTGGCCCTGAAGATCCGATATACCCAAATCTTGTAGCAGATGACAATAGGAACCATTATCAACGCCACCGCTGTCATTATTTTCAAGGTCAGCAGACTTGACGAAGAGTTGAAGATGGTAAGGTTCGAAGCTGCATCAAGATTCGAAGGAAGCAGATTCGGAAACAATCCGGCAACACCGGTAAAGACAACAAAAAGAATGGTCAGGCATGAGAAAATAAATGCTTTTCCGCATTCATTCTTGCCGGCAAAAACCTTCACCATAAGGAGGGAAACAACGGCGACAACCGGAATAATGAGCAGGACCGGTACCTTGATGAAATTATCATAGAGTTTTGTGGCTGGCCAGGTAAAGCCGAGGAACACTACCGCAACGACCAGAAGTATCGGCCAGAGTTTATTGGCCATAGCTGTAGCTCGCTTGTTCAGATCGCCAACCGTTTTGAGAGAAATATAGAGAGCGCCGTGTACGGCGAAAAGCATCACAAACAGCACGCCGGTTACCAATCCATACGGGTTCAGCAGACCAATGAGCGATCCTTCGTAGCTGAACTGTAGCGTCGTAAAGTCATTACGCATCGGGATGCCGCGAAAAATATTGCCGAATGCCACACCGAACAACAGGGCGGGGAGGAAACTGGAGACGAGAATAGCTTTATCCCAGCCACCTTTCCATGACGCACCTTCCATCTTGCCGCGAAATTCGAAAGATACGCCCCTCACAATCAGGGAGAAAAGGAGCAGGATCAGAGCCGAATACAGGTTAGAGAACATGAGAGCATAGGTGGTCGGGAATGCGGCGAAGGTCGCACCGCCAGCGGTGAGGAGCCATACCTCATTGCCGTCCCACACCGGACCGACAGCATTGATTAGAATACGCTTTTCCGTATCATTTTTGGCAATGAATGTTGACAGGAAGCCTGTTCCGAGCACAAATCCATCCAGCATGAAATAGACAGCCCAGAGAACACTACACAAAACAAACCAGGTAATTTGATATACTGAAATATCCATGGGTTATCCCCTCCCCTTCATATCGAGTATGCTTGATGTATCTTTAGCCGGCCCCTTCTTGGCATATTTCACCAACAGGAAAATATCGATGGCACCCAGAAAACCGTACAGTACGACGAAGCCGAGAAGCGATAGAATAATCTGGGTGGCGGTGACGGATTTGGAAACCGCGTCAGATGTTTTCATCACGCCATAGACGATCCAGGGCTGACGCCCGAGTTCAGCGACTACCCAGCCAAATTGCTGGGCCAGGTACGGAACGGGAATCGCAAAAACCATGACGTAAAGGAACAGGCGATTATCGATAAAGGTTTTCCGGCGGGAAAGGATAACTCCGACAAAACTGGCAACTATCATGAACGTCCCGAGGCCGGCCATCAATCGGAAACTCAGGAACGTCGGGGTAACCATGGGGCGCATATCTTTCGGGAAGTCTTTGAGCCCTTTTATTTCCCCATTGGTATCGTGAAAGGCCAGGAAGCTTAACATACCGGGGATGACCAGTTTTTCAACAGCATTGCACTCATTATTTGAATCCGGAATAAGGAACAGGCACATACCGGCATTTCGTTTCGTTTCCCAGATTGATTCCATGGCGGCAAACTTGGAAGGTTGATTCTTTGCTATTTCAACAGCATGAAAATCACCGGTAACTGCAACGAGGAGAGATGCGACAAAAGCCCATCCGGCTGCCATTTTGAACGAGCGTTTGAAGAAGTCGGTTTCATTGGCTTTCAGCAAATGCCATGCAGAAACACCCATGATAACAAATGCCGCCAGGGCATAACCTGACATCAGTGTGTGTGAAAATTTGATCCAGCCGTAGGGGTTTGTAACAACGGCCAGAAAATCGGTCATTTCGGCTCTGCCGTTGCGGATTACGTACCCTACCGGATGCTGCATCCAGGCATTGGCGAGAAGAATAAAAAGAGCGGACATATTAGTACCGATCGCGGCAAGCCAGATCGAAACGGCATGGGTCTTTTTGGGGATTTTATTCCAGCCAAAGATCCATACGCCGATGAATACTGATTCAAGGAAGAAGGTTATTGTTGCCTCCATCGCCAGCGGAGCGCCAAAGATATCCCCCACGTAGCGGGAATATTCTGCCCAGTTAAGGCCGAACTGGAACTCCATGGTAATGCCGGTGACAACTCCCAGAGCGAAGTTGATCAGAAACAGCTTGCCCCAAAATTTGGTCATGCGTAACCATGTCTCGTCACCGGTTGTTACATATTTCGTTTCCATCCAGGCTGTCATAATGGACAGCCCCAGCGTAAGTGGAACGAAAATCCAATGAAACATGCAGGTTGCCGCAAACTGCAGCTGACTGAGCGTAACTACATTCATACTTCCCCCCTTGTGTAGTTATTTGCCGCAGAAATACCACGGCAAGATACGGTGAAATAAGTGTACCTTCTTTTTTTAAAATTACGACTGTAACGGAGATTATTTTAGAGATGCTTACAGGCTGAATCTGCTGAAAGAGGTAAGACTGACTGCTAAATTTAAAGAGCAAATGACATTCAGCATAAACAAGAGCCTTTTTATCTTTAATAGGGAATGGAACGAATGTCAACAGAAATTATGAATTGTTCGATAAATTGTGTTGGAATAGGAATTACAGACGAATAACGGAGTCACCAAGAGTGAGGCATGCCGGCCGGTGACTGACTATCAGCATGGTAGTTTCTTTCGCATCACGAATTCTGGACTGTAGTCGTGAAATTACTTCCCGCTCGGTGGCTGCGTCCAAACCTTCGGTAGGTTCGTCCAGCAGCAGAATGGGCGCATTTTTGAGCAGCGCCCTGGCAAGAGCAATACGGCGCCCCTCCCCTCCGGAAACCGCAGAGCCATTGATCCCGACCTGCGTTGCCAGCCCGTCCGGAAGGCTCGCCACCCACGCATCAAGTCCACTGTCGTAGAGCGCACGGTGAAGCTGTTCCTCATCTGCCAATACATTGCCGAGCATAACATTATCCCTGATAGTGCCGTTGAACAGGTGCGGCCGCTGCGGAACAGCGGCAATCAGGTCGTGTACGGCATCTTTTGCCAAATCACTGATTTCAATTCCCCCCACAGTAATGTTCCCTTCATAGGTCCGGAAACGGAGCAGAATTTCGACAATGAGACTTTTGCCGCTGCCGCTGGGACCGGTCAGCACAAGGCAGCCGCCAGGTGGAACCGTCAGGGAAATAGTGTGCAAAACCGGCACACCCGGAAAATATGAAGCCGAGACGTTGGTAAAGCTGATTCCGTTGTCGAAAGGAACAGCGCCGGAAACGGGGGTGTCCGGGACCGGAACGGGGGCATCGGCAAGCTCGAAAATGCGCGACGCAGACTCCCGCGCGACCGGCAGCAGATACAGGGCTGAGGGAAGAAGTCCCGCAGCCTCAAAGAGCGCTGCGGAAAAGAGCAGCAGCATCACCAGATTGGGCGGAGGAATCTGGTGGGCGGCAACCTGGGTAGTGGCGGCTACCAGAACAGAGACAACGCCGGAACCGGCAAGAAGCACCATTCCACCAAGGGAGAAAGCATTGATACGGCCTAAACGTTCCTGTGCCGCAACCAGCTTTTCCGACAAGTCATCGACAACTGCGGCCTGGCGATCCACAGCACCCAGCAGTATCAGCTCTTCAACACCTTGAAGCCCCTCTGTCACCTTGTTGCGCAGTGCAGCAGACAGTTGTGCGGCTTGCCTGCCCGGCTGTTCCGAGATACGGCTTATCACCAATGGCAGCCCGATTCCGGCAATCGTGAGAAAAAACAGCATCGACAACGCCGACGGGAGACTGAAACAGGCGAGAAAGGCAACTCCGGTAATAATGGAAATTATTCCAACTGCCAGCGGCGCAACAAATTTCAGGTATAACGTTTCCAGAGCATCGACATCGGCTCGCAATCTTCCGGCGACATCACCATCAGCATAGCGCTCCAGACAGGCCGGAGCCAACGGTTCAAAGCGTTTGAACAACCACACCCGCAGTTCGGCAAGAATTCTGAACGTTGCTTCGTGAGTCACCAGTCGCTCCGCATAGCGGCCGACAGTTCTGGCTATGGCCAGAAAACGGATACTTGCCGAAGGGAAAAAATAATTGAATGCCGCCCCGCTGCTGCCGGAAACGGCCATGGAGGCAATAAACCAGCCGGATACCGCCATCAGCAGCGTATTTGCGATGACAACCACAACTCCCAGCACTATGCCCGCAGCCATCCACCGCCATTGATTTCGAGAGATTTTCAGAAACCGGATAATCTGGTTCATACCGGGTTCTCCCATGGCGTCAGAAAGATTGACGGGGACACTACCCGCTCGATGCGGCCATCGATCATTTCCGCCACCCGGTCAACTCGGGTCAGGGTTTGCTCCCGATGACTGATAACCAGAACCGTGCGCCCGTGCGCCAGCCGCTCCAAAGCCTCACATACCAGCAGTTCGTTTTCCGCATCAAGACCCGCCGTCGGCTCATCCAAAATCACCAGCGTCGCATGGCACACATAAGCCCTGGCAAGGGCCAGGCGTTTCAATTCCCCTCCGGATAATCCGGCACCGCGATCTCCGAGAACGGTATCCAAGCCATGCGGAAGACGGCCAATAAACTGATCGGCAGCAGCAGCTTTCAGGGAATCATGTATGTCGTTTTCATCGGCGTCAGGACGCCCTAAGAGAAGATTTTCCCGCACAGTTCCCGAGGTAAAGTAGGGAGTTTGCGGCACCCAGGCCAAACGAGATCGCCAGGAATCCGGGGCGAGGTTGGTCAGATCCTGGCCATTGATCAGGATGCGCCCCGATTCGGGCCTGGCCAGACCGGCCAGAAGCCGCGCCAGCGTCGTCTTCCCGGAGCCGCTTTCCCCCGCAAGAGCGGTAATACTGCCGGGCGGCAGTTCAAGGTCGAAGCCGGTGACCCCTCCCCTGTTGCCGCCATACCGGAATGAAACCGCTTCAAAGGAGACGGCAGGCGGCCCATCCGGCGCTGGCAGTGTACCCGCAAAACCTTCCGGTAACGGCCTGGCCAGAAGCGGAGCTATCCGTTCTGCGGCAGCCACACCCTGCATCCGGGCATGATACGACAGCCCCAGATTGCGCAGCGGCAGGTAGAATTCCGGCGACATAAGCAGGACAAAGAGCCCTTCCTGAAGGGTCAGATTACCCCCCAATAGCCTGAAACCAATGATGACTGCAACCACGGCGGTTCCAACGGTAGCAAAGAATTCCAGAGCAAACGCGGAAAGAAAGGCAACCCGCAAAACCGCCATCGTAGCGATCCGGTAATCTTCGGAAACACGGGCTACGACCGTCGCCTCCTTTTTTGCGGTGCCGAAGATGATAAGATCAGGCAGACCTTGAAGCAGATCGAGCAGATGACCGGCCATGCGGGAAAGACGACCCCACTGACGGCGGTGGAGTTTCTCGGATCCGCGACCGATTAAAATCATGAATAAAGGTATAAAGGGGGCAGAAAAGAGCAGCATCAGACCTGCACGCCATTCAGAGGGAACAATTACGATAATAAACATGAGCGGCAGGAGCGCCGCGAGGAAAAGCTGGGGAATAAAGCGGGTAAAGTAGTGTTCCAGCTCATCAACACCCTTGGTAACGGTTTCGATCAAAGAACCGGTTTCATTGCCCGCCAAACCAGCCGGTCCAAGGGATTGAATCTTGCGATAGAGTGTACTGCGAACCGTCTGTTTGATTCTGGCTGCGGCTGCCGACGAACGCACTTCCATACCATATGAGCAGAGACTGCGCCCTGCAGCAATCAGAATAAGTATCCCGGCAAACGACATAATTGACGCCACGCCCTCGCCTGACATCACCACTTTATGACAGGCCGAAGCGAGCAGACGCGCCTGAAAAACCACCAGCACTCCGATGAGAGCGGCCAGAAAAACAACGCCCAACAAGAGCCAGCGCATCTTCCGGGCCTCTTCAAGCAGCCAGGATTCAGCGCCGGTGTCACGTTGGGCGCAATCTTCGAAACTCTCTTCTGAATGTTCAGTCATAGGAAGTACTGAATAGAATCATTCATCCGCTATTGCAACAAAAATCAAGCCCTCTCCCCAAGTGGATACTGAGGGAGAGGACAAGAGTTTTTCTAAACCAGTCTTACCGCTAAAGCTTTAATCTTAGTCCGTACGCGTTCCGGCAGCTTCGGGTGTTGCTGCTTGGCAATCATACCGGTAAAAAGTGTACCAACAACTTCGGCGCCAATCGTTTTTGCCGACATTTTGAGTTGTTTGCTGGTTCCAAAAAAAACGCGCCCCAAAATTCCCGGAGCTGCACACGAGGAGACCAGCAGTGTTTTTTTCTTCGGCGCCTGCTCTTTTCTAAACTGTGGTCCATTCATATCCCATGGCCAAAAGGCATACACAGCCAACCGCTCCATAAAGCGTTTAAAGATAGCCGTAACTGAGCCAAGGTTGGTCGGAGCAGCAAGAATATAGCAATCCGCCCTTTCGATCTTATCGATCAATTCCTGCATACGGTCACAGATCACACACTTCCCCGGTGCCACACCGGGCTGTTGGGTACAGGCACGGCAATTCAGGCAAAACTCGATAGGAAATTCACGAAGAAGTATTACCTCGACTTCCGCACCACCCAACTCAAGAGCCTGTGCAAGAGCCTCGACAGATTGATCGGTAATGCCATCAACCCGATATGAACCATTAATTGCAAGCACCTTGATCATGTCCGTCATTCCCTTTTGTGCAGGTGTATAACTATTTCCGTGTGAGTTCAGGAGACAGAACTTATTTCTTCAACATGCGTGAGATACCGCTGGCACGGGTAACTAACCAAAGAAACAGTTATACTCGTCTGCATCCACTACTTTCAGAAACTTTTCGATGGATGAAACCATAAGATTTGGTTGGTAGCCATGCCATTTTAAGTCGGCACGTTGCCAGAACACCTTCCAGGCATTTTGCGTTTTGACGTAGGTTGCCTTTGCAAATGGTTGCTCCCGAATTCGGGTTGGGTCATCCCATTGCGGACGGATTTCGAAAAGCTCAACACTTTGGCCTGAAAGTCTATAACCAAAGTCTAGCTTCGGGCGGATGTGTGGAGCTGGACGTCTTTTGGCAAGGAAAGCAGTCAGTGCCTTTTCGATTTTTTTCTGCTCAAATTCAGAGAAAGCCATAAGTTTAGTGCCTCCTTGGGATAACTGACGAAACAGAAATTATCTTTCGCTAAGCCGCCCGGGCCCGTGTCCTTTTTGTTGTTTTTTCCTGTTGCTCCATCAAAGATCGCAAAAGCTTATTAGCACGAGTCTGATATCCTCTACCAGATTTCTTAAGCCAAGCGACCACGTCGGTATCAAGCCTGATCGAGATTAGTTGTTTTGCTGGAACAAATGTAGCTTTGGCAATAATATCATCGGTAAGCTCAGGGATATCTGAATAGTCGATATCCTCATCACCCATAGCATCAACCCGTTCCCAATTCGTCTTAGACTGCTTTTCCAAATCGTTCTTTTTCACGACTATTCGCCTTTCTGACAGAGATGATCCGGATTATTTGGCCTCTTTGAGTAAATACTGCTATTACAAGCCGCCCATCGATCCGGCCAATTGCAATATCTCTTCTCTCCCCATAATCCTTGCGATCATCTTGGATAATGAGCTTGTCACCCTCAAACAACTCGTGAGCATCGTTGAAATCAATACCGTGCTTCTCAATGTTTACTGCATTTTTGGGGTCGTCCCATTCAAACTTCATACGCTCTTATTGTATATACAAATGTATTTATTGTCAAACGATCACACGGTCACTCAAAGCGTGTTATCAAGGAATTAGGAATATCGAGGAACTAATACAGATTTTCGGAATATTCAAGCTGGACTTAGGTACTTCAGGGCTGCTTTGCGTTTACGCCTCTCCTGGAGGAGGCAACCCAGTATGACACCAACCGATCTGTTGCCAACAGAATTGTTGTCACATCTATTGACAATAGTTTTGGCGTCACCTATAATTCAAACAGAACTGTTGGCAACAATTATGTTGGGAGGTCTACATTATGGAAAAACTTAAGCAAGCACACGGTAACTATGTTGAAGGCGATCGTTTTTGGGGTAGGGAAGATGATCTTCGCCTTTTTCAGAAAAAGATTCACGAAGGGGCGCACCAAGTGTTGCTTGCTCAACGTCGTATGGGCAAAACAAGCCTGATGAAAGAAACTGCGCGCCTTCTAAGTGAATCCTATACGTGTCTATATGTAGACTTTCAAAAATGCCGCGATTCCGCAGATGCCATGGTAGAGCTGAGCAAAGCCATTTATCCGCACAAAAAGCTGTAGGGAAAGGTCGTGGGTGCTTTCTCTAATATCGTCAGCACAATTTTAGATCGTATCGATACTATCAATATAAGTGAGATCGGTATAGCCATCCGTGGCGGTTTAACTTCCGCTGACTGGAGCGATAAAGGAGACCAGCTAATGGCTATCCTGGCTGATTCAGACAAGCCAGTACTGCTGTTTCTGGATGAATTGCCGATACTTGTGAACCGCATGCTCAAAGGTGATGACTTTACGATTACTTCGGAGAGACGTGGCAAAGCGGATGATTTTATGTCGTGGCTGAGAAAAAACAGCATTCAATACCAGGGACAACTCAGAATAGTGGTGTCAGGGAGCATCGGATTGGACCCGATTCTAAGACAAGCCGGATTGAGTGCCACCATGAACAACTTTCCTCCTTTTGAACTCAAACCATGGGACGAACCAACTGCTGTCGGATGCCTGAACGCACTTGCAAAAGAATATGGCATTACGTTTATAGATGATGCCGACAAGGCAATAGTCAAGCGCATTGGATGCTGCATCCCTCATCATGTACAGATCTTCTTCGACAGCGTTTTAGAAGCCTGCGAGAGAAGGAAGCGCTTTGAGTTTAAGGCGGACGAGGTTGAGGGGATTTACGAAAAAGAGATGCTCGGCGTACGTTGCCAGAAAGAGCTGACACATTACGAAGAAAGACTGAAAAGTGTTCTTGGCCCCGATTTAAACACACTTGCTGTAGAAATGCTGTCAGAGGCAGCCATCACAGGCGTTCTGTCTCGAAAAGCGTTGGAGGCGTTCAGGAAGCTCTACAGTTTTGAAGGCCTTACCGGTATTGAGGCGCAACAGGAGATCATCAGCGTACTTGAGCACGATGGTTACGTTGTTCCTGGCAGCGATGGCTATGTCTTCGTCTCGAACCTGATACGGGATTGGTGGAAAAAACGAAATTTTCTTTTCTATACGCCGGTTCTGGAACGGGAGGTGTGATATGACAAGACGTATCATGAAGTATAACCCCGCGTTTTTGACCGACGAAGAACTGCTGCACTCATTTGCCGTCCGCCAGACAGACTTTGACATTATAATTCGGATTATCCGCGAGAACACCACAAACGCAAACCAGCATGTGTTGGTCATAGGCCCTCGCGGTATCGGCAAGACCACTCTTTTGCTCAGAATCGGCCTTGAATCTCGCACGGCAGATGATTTGAAGGATAAGTGGTATCCGATAGTGTTTGCGGAGGAAAGTTACAGCATTTGCAGTGTCGGTGAATTCTGGCTGGAAGCGCTGTTTCATCTGGCACAACAGACCGGTGACAAAAAATGGGAGCGAATAGTTGAAGAGTTAAATGATGAAAAAGACGATAAGCGCCTTGGTGAACGGGCATTGGCAAAACTCATGGATTTTGCCGACAGCCATGGAAGGCGCTTACTGCTTATTATCGAAAACTTTAATATGCTTTTCGATGGTCAAATTAGTGATCAAGATGCCTGGACACTCAGACACACTTTGATCAACGAGCCCCGTATTATGTTGCTTGCCAGCGCGACAAGCCGGATGGATCAGGTAGATAACTCCGGCAGCGCGATGTACGAATTATTCAAACAACATGATCTCAAGCCCCTCGAAAAAGATGAGTGTATTGCCGTTTGGGAGGCGGTTACCGGGCAACATTTGGAAGATGATCGCATCCGACCCATCCAGATTCTGACCGGCGGCAACCCTCGGCTACTCAGCATCATTTCCTCATTTGGATCAAAACTGTCTTTTCAAGATCTGATGGGTGATTTATTAAATCTGGTAGATGACAACACAGAATATTTCAAAAGCCATCTGGATAATTTACCACCTATTGAGCGTAAAGCGTATCTGGCGCTGGCAGAACTGTGGGACCCGTCCACAGCAAAGGATATTGCACGACTGGCGCGATTGGATGTGAACAAGACTAGTTCGCTCATGGCTCGATTGGTGGGCCGTGGCGCTGTCAAGGTCAGCGAACAGGGCAAGCGGACAAAGTTCTACCAAACGACAGAGAGGATGTACAACATCTACTATCTGATGCGGAAACGTGGTGCGCCATCAGAGCGGGTAAAGGCGGTGGTAAATTTCATGGTGTCGTTTTACGGGCATGATGAGTTGATGGATGTAACCCGATCGATAGCAGAAGAGGCATGTGAGCTCGCGCCGGAGCTTTGTCGAGATCATTTTGTTGCCTATGATGCAATTTTGAAAAAATTATCTTCTGAGGAAATCAAGTCCCAAATACTAACTTCAGCACCGATAAAATTTATTGAATCAATGCAAAGATTCTTTCCAGAATTCAGCAATTCAAGAAGCCCCCAGAATGAAGTTGCCTCTGAAAGTCTCTCAATAATGTCCAAAGACATGGAGAAAGAAACAATTGATAAATTACTATTAGGATTAGAAACCAAAGTCAAAACTAATCCGAAAAATTATGATGCTTGGGCACTTCTTGGATGCCTATTCCATACAGAACATCAATATGACAAGGCCAAACAGGCATTCGTAAAAGCTAGCAAGGGCGGCAAACAGTTTGCGTTCCACTGGATAGTTTTGGCTAATGTTGCTTATAGCAATAAGGATACTTTTAAAACGTACTCTGATGCCGTATACCGTGGGCAAGATATTAAGATTTCTATTGAGGGATTATTAAAGTTCTTTATTGTTGAACGTGAATTACCCGATTTAGCCCGAGTGATGACAGAATCATTAATTGAGAGTTCAGGTGGTACAGCAGAAATACTTAACTCTGCAGCTTGGGCTATTTACAAATATGCTAACGGGAGCTGTCTTAAAGAAGCGAATGAGTGGATAACAAAAGCCATTGCCCTTAACCCAAAAGAAGATACTTTTTATCAACATACATATGCTTGCATTCTTTGTGCAATGGACAGGGGCGATGAAGCACTTGCGCCGACACAAAAGTATCTTCAGAATAGCAAACTTGCATCGGAACATGTTGACGACACCATTGAAATTTTTGCCGGCCTGACTGCGGCAGGCTGCGGCAGGCAAGCTCTTGATTTGCTTGTCAAATCACCGGTAGCGGATAAAATTGAGCCGTTGATTGTTGGCATTAAGCTCTATCTGGGTGAAGAAGTTCAGGTCGCTACGGAAATATTTGAAGTTGCTAAAGATGTCAGAGATCGGATTCAATCCATACGGAACAAGATTGATGAACGTGAAAAAGTGAAAAAGATCGCCAAATCAGAACGAGATAAAAAACAATAATCGTGAAAAATAATTTCCAACCAGGCGCAACACCAGTGAACCCGGTGTTGCGCTCAACCGTTGAAAGATATAACGTTCAAAAATTATGGAGCAATCAACATGAATAACCAACCAAACCAGGAAATCCAATATTACCCCAAAGATGCACTTAAACTTTCAGATGATGTCCCCGGTGCGAGGCAGTGGGCGGTTTCGCTGAATAATACCATGCTGACCTATTTTGAAGTTGATCCGGACTGCACGTTTAACAATCATTCCCACGAAAGCGAACAAATCACATTGGTGCTGGAAGGGGTGCTGTATTTCGAACAAGGCGAGAAGATTTTTGAGGTAAAAGCCGGTGAAACTATAGCCATTCCATCAAATGTTCCACATGCGGTTTATACAACGGATGCGGCAGTAAAGGCTGTTGACGCTTGGTCACCGGTAATGGGTAAATACCAAAATCAAAGTTAATTGACCGCTATTCTATGACTGACAAGGAGGCCTCATAATGGCTGTCTATGCTGTTATTGACGTTTCAGTAAAAAATATGGAGAAACTCAAACAATATGTAGCTGGTCATTTGCCGACAATAGAACAGTACGGCGGCAGGATAATCTCTCGGGGACTTGAGCCGCTGGTGATAACCGGCAACTGGTCTCCTAAATTGTTGGTGATTCATGAATGGCCAAGTGTGAAGCACTTTCATGCCTGGTATGATTCTGAGGAATACCGACCGTGGAAAGAGTTGCGTAAGGATGCCTGCGATATGAATTTAGTTCTGACGGAAGACAACCCTGGTGAGAACTGAGGAGTCTGTCCTTGACAAAACTTATCATGGATGTCCCTGGCTTTCCCTTGGCTTCTTTAAACGAGCAGTAACAGCTCTCTGATTCCCTTTATTTTTTTACATTTTGTACTATGAATTCAGTTCACTGAATTCCGAATCAAGTCGTCAGTCGAGGAAAAATATATTTCAGGATAGTCAGGCGAACAACTAATATCTATTGACGATAATATCCTGAGAGGATAATATGAGCCATGATCAAAACGTTCAGGTGCAAGGAGACTGAAAAACTATTCCAAGGCCGATTTTCAACAAAACTGCCACAGGATATTCAGAGAGCAGCGGCTATCAAGCTCAACATGCTTAATGCTGCTACTGTTGTTGATACTCTTCGTGTGCCACCGTCAAACCACCTGGAGGCTTTGCATCATGACCGAGAAGGACAATACAGCATCAGAATAAATAAGCAGTGGCGTATTTGTTTTGTCTGGTACGGCGGTGACGCATTTGATGTTGAGATTGTTGACTACCATTGAGAGGTGCTTATATGGCAAAGCGTGATTTTTCCCCTATTCATCCCGGTGAGATATTGGTTGCAGAATTTCTTGGGCCGATGGGAGTTAGTCAGTATCGGCTGGCATTGAATATTGGTGTAACTCCAAGGCGTATAAACGAGATTGTGCATGGTCGTCGTGGGATTACTGCAGACACAGCACTCCGTCTGGGGCGGTTCTTTAATATGGAGGCACAATTCTGGATGAATCTTCAGAGCCATTATGATATGGAAGTTGCTCTCGAAATACTGGAAGATCGCTTGGATAAAGAGGTTCACCCATTACCTCTCGCAGCATGAGACAGGTTAACTAAACCGACGGTTATCTCTGCAGTGAATGACTATGATTAGGCTGAATTGGAATGGGACGACCATGGGGAGTAGTTAACTTGGTTTACTTCTAGTGCTAAGTTGACAATATTAACAGCCAGAGACTCCTTTTTCATGCATTTTGTCAGAACTGACTTTCATAGCACCTCCGTTGCGGCTCATTTGCTTTCCAGGCAGATATGATCCGTATTGTTTTCATCTCTGTAAGTATAGACAACCATCAGAATTCGTCCTTTGTAGCTCAACTACAAAAGAACCAGGCTAAATTCTTTCGCAAAGGAGTTGGAGTTGATTATCTCGAAAGATCGCACCATCTTCAAAGGCCGATGGCGCAGTTTGTGACCGGCAGCTATTGCTGGGAGAGTTGAATTATCTGATTAAGTCGTGCACAACATTCTGTAAAGATTTCGTCAGAAAGTCTGCCTTTTGGGTGAGAAGAACACTTCCGCATACGCCAATCAAAAGACTTGATTTGATAGCAAAGCACATAACTTGTTTTGTCAGATTTCTTGCCTTGTGCTTTCCCTGCATTCACCGCGAACAGATTGTCAGCATTGTATTCCGCTGTGGTCATCGGCAATCCGATGACCAGCGAAGTCTTCTCATTGAAAGATTTGGGTGACAACACTAAAAACGGATGTATGTCGCGCATTTCGTTCCCCGCCTGCGGATTGCAATTAATCCATACTACTTCTTGCCGATCCGGTACCCAATTATTTTCTACCATATCTACCATTTTTCGGCACCTACAGGCTTAGTCACCATGACTTCGCCACCATGTTTGGCAGGATTGAATGAAGCGATCATTTCTTCAAGTGTTGGTGTTGCATCAACAGGAGTAATCACCACACGACCATCTTCCACTGTTACTTTCACACGTTGATCACGATGTAAATGGGCTGCACGCGCAACCACCTGTGGTAGACGAACTCCCAGATTGTTTCCCCACTGCTTGATATCAAGAACAGTCTCAGCCTGTACCATAAATTCTCCCTTAATAAGCCGTTTAAACATAGTCTAAACGTATATAGACAATTTGTCAAAGTCAAAGAAAGATAGGGTCTTGTTTGGCGGAAAGAGTTGCCCGTACCAAAATCCGGTCCAGAATTAGCAAGTAGCTATTCTGTTACATGAAATGGTTACAAGGAAAATTGCAACAAAAAACAATCCCCTCACCCTGAGGGAAAGGGTCAGGGTGAGGGGATGACTGTGCTGATTTATGCTGTTCAGATTCCCCTCGTCCGGCCTTCGGCCACCTTCTCCCTTATGGAGAAGGAATTGGGGAGATGTCAGTGCTAATCAGGTGGAATGTGTTTTATGCGGAAACTGATTATTCCCACTCGATGGTTGCCGGTGGCTTGCTGGAAATATCATAGACTACCCGGTTGATGCCCTTCACTTCATTAATAATGCGGCCACTGATGCGGGCAAGATCTTCATAGGGCATCGGATACCAGCCGGCGGTCATGAAATCCTTGGTTTCTACGGCGCGCAGGGCGACAACATACTCATAGGTGCGGCCATCGCCCATGACTCCGACACTTTTGACCGGCAAAAACACGGCAAACGCCTGGCTAATTTTGTCATAATGTCCCGCCGAATAAAGCTCTTCAATATAAATGGCATCGGCGCGCCGCAGGATATCGCAATATTCTTTTTTCACTTCACCCAGGATGCGGACACCCAACCCCGGACCGGGGAACGGATGCCGCCATACCATCTGGCGGGGCAAGCCAAGCTCTTCCCCGATGGCCCTGACTTCATCCTTGAACAGTTCCCTGAGTGGCTCAAGCAGCTTCAGCTTCATATAATCCGGCAGACCGCCGACATTGTGATGGCTTTTAATATTGTGGGCCTTGCCGGTTTTTGCCCCGGCAGATTCGATCACATCCGGATAGATGGTTCCCTGTGCCAACCAGTTGGCATCGACGATAAGCTTTGACTGCTCTTCAAAAATATCGACAAACAGACCGCCGATGATCTTGCGCTTCTTTTCGGGATCACTCTCGCCAGCCAGACCGGACA
This sequence comes from Geobacteraceae bacterium, assembly GCA_025355325.1. Classification (GTDB taxonomy): domain Bacteria; phylum Desulfobacterota; class Desulfuromonadia; order Geobacterales; family Pseudopelobacteraceae; genus JACRCG01. Next base: position 10,228 of record JANXZX010000181.1, on the reverse strand, counting down.
GGAAGCGCTCTTCGGCATCAACCCGAATCACCTTAACCCCAAGATTTTTGGCAAACGTCGCCATTACCTGATCACCCTCGCCCAGACGCAGCAGGCCGTTATCGACAAAAACACAGGTCAACTGGTCGCCGATGGCGCGGTGGATCAGCGCAGCGGCAACCGAAGAGTCAACACCGCCGGAAAGTCCCAGAATGACGGTATCGGTGCCAACGGTGCGCCGAATCCGCTCAACGGAATCTTCGATAATCTGACCGGGCGTCCAAAGACCGCTGCATCCGCAAATCCCGCGCACAAACGTATCAATAAACTGCTCGCCGCGCGGCGTATGGTTTACCTCAGGGTGAAACTGTACTCCGTAAAGATTTTTTTCGACATTCTGGATGGCACAAACCGGGGCGTTGGCGGTCTCGGCAACAATGTCAAAACCGTCAGGAACACGGGCCACGTGGTCGCCATGACTCATCCAGACCGAACTGGAACCATCAACAAAGAAGCCGTCAAACAGCGGACCCGGTTGACCGACCGAAAGCAAGTCGGCATGGCCGAATTCCCGTTTGCCAGCCGGTACGACTTCGCCGCCGAAATGTCGACTCATCAGCTGCATGCCGTAGCAGATGCCAAGCACCGGCACACCGAGTTCAAACAGTTCTTCTGCAACAGCGGGAGCGCCCGGATCGTACACGGAGCAGGGGCCGCCGGAAAGTATGATGCCGGACGGAGCAAACGTCCGTATCGCAGCAAGATCCATATCAAACGGGTGCAATTCGCAAAAGACATGGGCTTCCCGAACCCGGCGCGCGATCAGCTGGGTGTATTGGGAACCGAAATCAAGGATCAAAATTTTCTGGCTATGGATATCAGACATAATTTTCCTTTCTGTTCAACCTTGACGAAAATGCCCCGGTAAAACTACCCGGGGCATTTTCATTCAGGCTTGTCAGGTGCCCACTCGATAGTTGGGCGCCTCTTTCGTTATGGTTACGTCGTGAACGTGGGATTCTTTGAGTCCGGCGCCGGTAATGCGGATAAAGCGGCCTTTTTCCTGCATTTCCTTTATGTCTTTACAGCCGGTGTAGCCCATGCCGGAACGGAGTCCGCCGAGCAGTTGGTGGATATTGGCTGAGAGCGGTCCGCGCAGCGGCACCATACCCTCGATCCCTTCTGGAACCAGCTTGACATCTTCTCCGACATCAGACTGGAAGTAGCGATCCTTGCTGCCGTCTTTCATCGCGCCGATGGAACCCATGCCGCGATAGCTCTTGTAGGTACGCCCCTGATACAGAACCGTATCGCCGGGAGATTCCTCGGTACCGGCAAACAGCGAGCCGATCATGATGCAGTCGGCACCGGCGGTGACCGCCTTGGGGAGATCGCCGGAATATTTGATGCCGCCGTCGGCAATAACCGGCACACCATATTTATGGGCCATGCGAGCACATTCATGAATTGCGGTGATCTGGGGTACTCCGACTCCGGCAACGATGCGGGTCGTACAGATCGAACCGGGACCAATGCCAACCTTTATGCCGTCAGCACCGGCTTTAATCAGGGCTTCGGCAGCTTCAGCCGTGGCAATGTTTCCGGCAATTATTTCACAACCGGGGAACGTCAGCTTCGCCCGCTGAACCGCTTCAATAACGCCCTGGGAATGCCCGTGCGCGGTATCAATAACAATCACATCCACACCGGCTTTGATCAGCGCTTCCATGCGCGCTTCCATTTCGGCAGTAGGTCCAACCGCCGCGCCAACACGCAACCGGCCGAGGCTGTCTTTACAGGAAAACGGGTATTTTTTGACTTTCTCGATATCCTTGATGGTGATCAAACCCTTCAAAAACCGGTCGTTGTCAACAACCAGCAGCTTTTCCACCCTGGTATGCTTCAGATGTTCCTTGGCCTGCTCCAGCGTTGTGCCGACTTCCACCGTCACCAGGTTGCGCTTGGTCATACGAGCCGAGATCGGCAGATCAAAATCGGTTTCAAAGCGCAGGTCACGATTGGTCAGAATCCCGACCAGTTTGCCGTTGGCCTTGGTAACCGGCACACCGGAAATGCGATAGCGCTGCATAATGTCCAGCGCTTCACTGATTTTCTGCGTCGGCCGCATGGTGATCGGATCGACGATCATACCGGATTCGCTCTTTTTCACCTTATCGACTTCATACGCCTGAGCGGCAATCGAGAGGTTCTTGTGAATAATGCCAAGGCCACCTTCGCGAGCCATGCAGATGGCGGTGCGGGCTTCAGTAACCGTGTCCATGGCAGCACTCACCAGTGGAATATTCAACGCTATGTTTCGGGAAATTCGGGTATGAAGATTGGCGTCACGGGGCAGAATCGTAGAGTGGGCGGGAACGAGCAGGACATCGTCAAAGGTCAAGCCTTCGATAAGTTTGTCATAGTGCATGGACAACTCCTGGCGGTTGAAAATTTTATAGAAGTTAGTACAGCGAACCGGTCAAGTCAAGGGAAATGGATGGGATGCCACGTATACTTTTTTGGAAAAATAGTAAAGAACGTAACTACTTAAAAACCTGTAATCAATAAATCGAGCGCAGCAACAATTTCACTTCTCTGATCCTTGAGTGAACAGATTTTTTTGCCGAGAACATGCATGTGAACCCCAACTATCTGAGGCGTTACCATCCTGACTTCAGTTTCCACGATCCTGAATAGCGGGGTCAAAATCGGGATGGTCTTGTGTAGTGTTGAAGACGATGCGAGAGGCACGACAACCCTTGTCGGCAGTTCATCCAGAATATCGGCCTGGACATCAAGGAGGTACGGAAACACCCCGCATGTATCTTGGTTTGGATTTTCAAACACATCAAATTGCGCCATCAGAAGGACCTCAATGAATCGCCAAAACACCCGTGTGTTTCAACAAATTGAGCGTATTCATTAATTGCTTCCCGACTGCTTTCACGCCATCTCTCTCTTTTTATCTCCAACATGGATTCGGCAAGATGCTTTTCCAGCGTTTGAGACAAATTGATCTTTTCCTCCCTGGCCAGGCGCAGAAGATCGCTGTTAATGCTCAGGTGAGTGTTTTTTTTGGGCGCATCCGGATCAAAAAAATGTAGTTGCATGACAACCTCCAAACAACCAAACAGTATGGCCATTGCTTATGGCCATACTGTTTCATAAATGAGCGTTCGGGGCAAGAAGTTTTTTATTATCCACAGTAACGCGGCATCGGTACCAATTGGTTCGAGTTACCTCGGAATAAACTCTTCCTTGGAAGTTATCCGCCCAAGCGCGGCAACAATCAGCTTGGCAGCGTCTTCCAGATCGGTCAGTGAAACCGTCTCAACCGGGGTGTGCATATACCGCAGCGGAATCTTGACCAGGGCGGTTGCAACACCGCCGCGTGATATCTGCATGACATTGGCGTCCGTCCCGGTTGCGCGCGGCGTGGCGGTATGCTGGATCGCGATTTTTTCTTTCTCAGCCGTTGCCGACAACAATTCAAACAGATGCGGATTTATATTGGCTCCGCGAGCAAGAATCGGCCCTTTGCCGAGCGCGACTTCACCGTTGTGCTTTTTCTCCACATCCGGCTGATCGGTGGCAAAATCGACCTCGACGCAGATGCCTACATCCGGATTGACCGTATAGCAACTGGTGGTGCCGCCCCGCAGACCGATTTCCTCCTGGACTGATGAAACACCATATAGATCAACCGCCAGTTTTTTACCGGAAGCGGCCACCTGACGCAACACCTCGGCAACGACAAAGCAGCCCGCTTTATCATCAAACCCGCGTGAAGCAACCCGGTCACCATGAAGACGGGTGAAAGCACTGTCAAAAGTGACGGCATCCCCTACCCTTACCAGCTTCTGCGCCTCCTTCTTATCTTTTGCGCCGATATCGATATACTGTGATTCAAGCTTGACGACGGTTTCACGATCCTTGTTGTCCATCAGATGGATCGGCTTTTTGCCGATTACCCCCGGTAATGCACCGTTGGCTGTATGGACCGCGACCCGCTTACCCGGTGTCAGATGGGCATCTACCCCGCCTACTGCAGCAAAATAGAGGAAACCTTTGTCATCGATGTACTTGATCTGGAGCCCGATTTCATCGGTGTGGCCGACAATCATTACCTTGGGGAGATTCTTGCCCTTGCCGCTGATGCGGCCGAAAACATTGCCCATGACATCGGTGGTCAGCTCATCGCAAAAGGGGGCCACATAGTCACGAAACACCCGCTGGGCAGGCTGTTCATAACCGGAAGGACTGGGGGCATCAAGCAGTTGTTCAAGAAATTTGAGTGATTCTTTGCGCATCGGTTACACCTCGTGAATGGAATAGTGAAGATCTGAAATTATCGAATATGTGGTACATGAATCTTCTTTTTGGATTCTGAGTTCATCTTTGTGGAGAGTTGCGTCCGGTGTGATCTGCACATGCACTCCGCGCTGTGTCTGACTGAGAAGATTGCCCCGCGCAACGCCGGTTACATCGGATACCCGCACCGGGTGACAATGAACGGTTACGCACTCCCCGTCTGCCACAAAACGCCTGACGAGATCATCATACAGCTGCGAGCGCACCAGTTGTCCCAGAGCGGGGTGCCAGCAACCGGCCAGAACATTTTCCTCATCAAGACCGGTATCAGCCTGCAGACCGATGCGTATAACCGGAACGTCCGCCTTCATGGCACAATGCAGCAACTGCTTGCACAGGGAAATCCCGCGATCAAGTGAAAGAGGAGTGAAGTTACCGGCGGCATACCGCTGAGCCAATTCGGTTCCTTTCAGAACGACCGTCGGATAAATTCGAAGGAAATCAGCCCCGGCAGCGATGACCTGCTCCAGTGATTCAAGCGATATTTCCGGAGTATCACCCGGCAGCCCCGGCATCAGCTGGGCTCCCGCCTGCAACCCCCATTTTTTTATACTTCGGATGGCGTTCAGTGAATCAGCGCCGGAGTGCCCGCGACCAGATGCCGCAAGAACAGCGTCGTCCATCGACTGCACTCCCAATTCAATAGTTCGCACACCTCGTTCCGAGAGCCACGCCACACGATGGTCGTCTATGTAATCGGGGCGGGTTGATATTCTGATCGAATCGAGCGTACCATTTTCAAGAAACGGCCGCAAAGGTGCAAGCAGTTTTGATTGGGTGTCTTCAGGAAGTGCGGTAAAGGTCCCGCCAAAAAAGGCAACCTCCAGAGGACTTTCACCCGCCGTTGACCGCCAGAGGGCAATTTTGTCGCTGATCTGTTCGGCAGTGGGGAGATGGCCGTCTGCGCCGGAAATTACGCGCTGATCACAAAAGACGCAGGTATGCGGACACCCCTGGTGACTGATAAAAAACGGAACCGTGACCTTTTTCACGCACTCTGCCCCGAATCGGACTTAAGCACGGCCAGTGCTTCGGCAGCGGCAACCTGCTGGGCAATTTTTTTCGATTTCCCCTGCCCGACGCCGATAATCCGGTTCTCAACCTGAATATGAAAAAGAAACTGGCGGTCGTGGGGCGGACCGGACTCCTCAATCAGAAGGTATTCCGGCAGAGGAAGATTGTGGGACGACAGGTACTCCTGCAGCTCACTCTTCGAATCACGCCCCAGAACTAGCAGCTCCGGAGCGGCTGCTACCCGTTCAAAAAGGCGGGTCACCAGGGTGCGCGCCGCCTGAAGACCGGAATCCCGGTACAGGGCAGCAATCAGGGCCTCCAGAACATCGGAGAGAATTGAATCTTTTTCCCGGCCGACGGTCTGCTCCTCCCCTCGACCCAGCAGGATAAAATCGCCAATTCCCAACGAACGCGCCCGATCCGCCAGAACATCCTGACCGGCCAACCGGGAACGGAGTTGCGACAAAGCACCTTCATCCCAGTCAGGATACCGCTCATACAACATTTCGGCCAACAGCAGACCAAGAATGGAGTCGCCAAGAAATTCGAGGCGTTGATAATCACCGCCAAAACTGCCGCCGACTTCATTTTGATACGATGGATGTGTCAGAGCCTGAAGAAGAAGGCCTTGATCACGGAACGTGTATTCCAGCAATTGCTCAAGTTGTCGAATATCTGTCGTCATAGAATCTCCAAAGGCTCTAAACTATAGCCACCTGATCTGTTTTTGGCAATCGAAAGTCACCGGATATAAAACGAATGTGGGAATTTAAGTTGATAAATCAGGGGCGGTTGCCTATAATTCCGCTTTTACATGTACTATTGAACCGACACAGCATATCAGGGTGAAATTCGTGGGCTATTTTATCACATTTGAAGGGGTCGAGGGGTGCGGTAAAACCACCCAGATCAAGCTGCTGTCCGAGTTTTTGGTAACTCGCGGCATGCAGACCACCCTGACGCGCGAACCGGGCGGTTGTCCGATTGCTGACAAGATTCGTGCAATCCTGCTCGATGCCGAAAATCAGGCGCTCTCCCCTCTATCCGAACTGATGCTGTATGCTGCAGCCCGCGCCCAACACGTAACCGAGGTTATTGCTCCGGCTCTCGAAGCGGGAAAGATTGTCCTGTGCGACCGTTTCTGCGATGCCACGGTAGCGTACCAGAGCTTCGGACGCGGCATCGACCGGGATGTTATCGACAGCTTGAATCTGTATGCATGCCAGGGGGAATCGCCGGATCTAACGGTGCTGGTCGATTGCGACCCGCAACTGGGCCTGGAGCGGGCTCGCCAGAGAATAGAGGCGACCAGCGGGCCTCGCGAGGAACGCTTTGAGCTGGAGGCGCTGGCGTTCCATCAACGCGTTCGCGCCGGCTACCGGCAACTGGCCGCCGATGAACCGGACCGCTTTTTGATCATCAACGGCGCTGATACGATTGAACATATTTTTGATGCCATTTCCGCCCAGGTAGTCGCCCGGATTCCGGAGGAGCTGCGTGTCGTTTGCTGATATTTTGGGACATGACCGGATAATTGAGGTTCTGCGGCGTTCACTGCGCTGCGGCAAAACCGCGCATTCGTATCTGTTTGAGGGTGTGCCCGGCTGTGGCCGGAAAAAGACGGCGCTAACGTTGGTTCAGGCGCTGTTTTGCACGACCCTGGCGGATGATGCCTGCGGAACCTGCCCTTCGTGCCGAAAGATAGAGAGCGGCAACCACCCCGATATCCACCAGATTGCACCGTTACCGGACAAGCGGGATATAAGCATCGAGCAGTTGCGGGAGATGCAGCACATACTGTCTCTCCGCCCCTACGAGGCTCCCCGCAAGATATGTATCATTGATCCTGCGGAACGGATGAGTGTAAGCGCCGCCAACTCCTTGCTGAAAACGCTTGAAGAGCCTCCCGGCAATGCCCTGATTATTCTGCTGACCGAAAATGCCGGGATGCTTTTGTCAACGGTTCGCTCCCGCTGTCAACTGGTCAGATTTGCGCCGCTTTCCCCGGAGCATGTGTTATCGCTGCTCGAACGGAGCGGAATGTCTCCTGATGCAGCCGCGCTTATTGCCCCCATGTCGGGCGGCAGTCTGCAAAGAGCCCAGGAGCTGGACAATGAGGCACTTGCCGCACGCCGTGAAACGGTGCTGTCCCGGGTGGATCAGCTGGATATTCGTCATATCGCCTCGGTTTTTGATGCCTCCGAAGAGCTGTCCGGCAACCGGGATGCAACACTTGAGCTGCTTGACATGCTGCTCTCCTTCTTCCGGGATGCGGTTCACCTTGGGGCAGGCAGCGGAGACATTGTCAACCGGTCACTCAGGACGGCAATTGAATCCATAGCAACCAGACGGTCGTTTCCGCGCAATCTGGAATTACTCGAACGTATTTATGAAACAAGGCGCGACGTTCAGCGCAATGCAAATCCCAAGCTGGCTCTCGATCATTTGTTTATGACCATGGCCGAAGGCAGCAAATAATATAGCTTTGAACCGGCGATTCAACTGGGTCGCTTGTTCTCCCCACATTTCAGGAGGTTTTTTTGTCACATATCGTCAGCATACAATTTTCCAAAGCCAGCAAGATATATGATTTCAACTCAGGCACACTTGAACTTGCTCAGGGTGACCACGTTGTTGTTGAAACGGAGCGCGGCGTCGGTGTCGGGCAGGTCGTCAAGCCGCCTGTAGAAAAAGATGCCGCAGCACTTGCTTCCCTGACGCTGGTCAAGCGGAAGGCAACGCCCGAAGATATGGCAACCGTCGAGCGTATCGGCCTGAAGGAGCAGGAAGCACACCAATTCTGCGTCAGCCGCATCATCGAACGCAACATGCCGATGAAGCTTGTTCGAGTCGAATATCAGTTTGACAGCAGCAAGGCGATTTTTTTCTTTACTGCCGATGGCCGGGTAGATTTTCGTGACCTGGTCAAAGACCTCGCCCATTCCTTTCATACCCGCATCGAAATGCGTCAGATCGGGGTTCGTGATGAAGCCAAAATGACCGGAGGAATCGGCATCTGCGGACGCGAACTGTGCTGCAGTTCCTGGCTGCGTGAGTTTCAGCCGGTCTCGGTAAAGATGGCAAAAGAGCAGAATCTGGCCCTCAATCCCAACAAGATTTCCGGTCAATGCGGACGGCTTCTCTGCTGCCTCGATTACGAATATGATACCTATTGCTGCCTGCGCAAGAATTTCCCGAAATCCGGCAAACGGGTACTTACCGTTAATGCGGTCGGCGTCGTCGACAAGGTCAACATCCTGACAGGAAACATCACGCTCAAGCTAGACGACAACAAGATAGTCGTCATCAAACGTGATGAAATCCTTGGCGACGGGGCTCCCGCAACGGCACCGGCTGCAGCCGCTCCGACACCTGCCAAGGCACCCCCGCGTGTGCGTGAACGGCGGCCTGAACAGCGGCGCAAGCAGGAAAAAACGTCACTCGAATCATACAACACCCAGGTTGAAAACAGCCAGAAAGCTACAGCAGCTGTAGCAGCTTCAGCCGTTCCCAAGGCAAGCGCTGCACCGTCCGCGCCGACCGTCCCAACGGATCCGGCCAAGGCCGGACAACCACGCAAAAAGCACCGATCCCGTAAACATGGCCACCGCAAACCGTCCGGCGGCAGTTCTGACGGCAGCACACCGACACCAACATCAGGAGCCTGATATGAAACCGACCTTTTATGTAACGACGCCTATCTACTATGTAAACGATGTGCCGCACATCGGCCACGCCTACACAACAGTGGCCGGCGATGTTCTGGCCCGTTACAAACGCCTGATGGGTTATGATGTCTATTTTTTGACCGGCAGTGACGAACATGGCCAAAAGGTTGAAAAAGCGGCCACAACCGCCGGAGAAACCCCGCTGGAACTGGCGGATCGTGTTGTCAAACGCTTTCAGGCACTGTGGGAACGGCTGGGAATATCACACAACGACTTTATCCGCACCACTCAGGAGCGCCACAAAAACGGCGTCAGCCGGATTTTTAAAGACATCCTCGACAAGGGCGACATTTACCTCGGAGAATACGAAGACTGGTACTGTACCCCATGCGAAACGTTCTGGACCGAGACCCAGTTAAACGAGGGACGCTGTCCTGACTGCAACCGTCCTGTGGATAAGCTCAAGGAAGAATCCTACTTCTTCCGCATGAGCAAATATCAGGAGCAATTGCTCGCGCACATTGATGCCAACCCGGACTTCATCCAGCCCAAGAGCAAGCGCAACGAAATCATCTCCTTTGTCAAGGAAGGGCTGCGCGACCTGTCGGTTTCGCGAACCACTTTTTCCTGGGGCATCCCGGTGCCGGGCAATGACCGCCACATCATTTACGTCTGGTTCGACGCTCTGACCAATTACATCACCGCCCTCGGTTACCCCGATGAATCCGGCAATTACGGCCGCTACTGGCCGGTTGATGTCCATCTGATCGGCAAGGACATCCTCCGTTTCCACGCCGTCTACTGGCCGACCTTCCTGATGGCCGCCGGACTGCCGCTGCCGAAAAAGGTCTTTGCCCACGGCTGGTGGACCGTCGAAGGGCAAAAAATGAGCAAGAGCCTGCAAAACGTGGTCGAACCGAACATGCTGATCGACAAATACGGAGTCGACGCGGTCAGATACTTTCTGATGCGAGAGGTACCCTTCGGACTGGATGGCGACTTTTCCCACACCGCCCTTGTTCAGCGGATCAACTCCGACCTGGCCAACGACATCGGCAACCTGCTCAGTCGCTCCACCGCCATGGCGGTCAAATATTTCGATGGCAGCCTCCCTGAGGCGGCCGAGTTGACAGATATTGATCAGGCCCTGAAGCAGAAGACTGAAGAGATGGTGACGATTGTCGATAAATTTATCG
>JANXZX010000090.1 GCA_025355325.1 Geobacteraceae bacterium | reverse complement strand
CGCCGGTGATTCGCAGGATATTGGATCATCTGGGGTTGTGGGATATTCCGAAGCGGCAGCCGCAGCGGGGAAGAGGGCCGCCGGTGACAGTGGAAGCAGAACCGCAACTGGTGTACGCCGACAGTCAGGTGATTGAATATGCAGAGGCGTACTACATCCCGGAATATGTGTGAAGCCGGATAACATGCGGCGTTGCAGCAGGGATGCTGTGTGCCTGAAAATGGTAAAAAGTGTTTGTTTTGCCGGCAAACTGTGTTGGTTGCAGGTGATGATGCGGATTGAGCAGGCAGCAGGTCAGAATCTACCCGGACAACTCTCGATTTCCTCGAAAAATACCCGAAAATCCATTGACGCAATCTCATTTCAGGTGGTATACAGTCTGTGCCAAAAAAGCAAATTCCTATCCTTTCCTTTGCCCTCTTTTTTTAGCTGGCTTCTTTGGCTCTTTGATCTTTTTTGCCGGTTTCTCCCGACCTGTGATAGCGGTAGCATCCCGGCTAATGTGTCCAATAAGCTCTCCAGTGAGATAGTCCTTTACCAAAGTGCCATGAACTCGATTGCCAAGATCGCTCTCGGCAAACTCGGAAAAGGCACGAGAGAAGGTGCTTTCTGACGGGACATCATCAAGTGTCATAAATCCGCAGAGACGGCGAAGGTTCTCTGTCGATTTGAGTGCCCGAATCAAATCTCTAGTTGTTGGGTGCCGGTACAAATCCTTGGCTACAAATGACCTGGCCAAGGCTGATCGTTCAAGATTCTTACGACCAAGCCACTGGGTTGAGGCACTTTTGTGAACATGCCTCTCAACCTGAACGATCTCAAGGATCGTAACCAACCGTTTTTCCTGCTCGGTAAGGGGTACATTAAGGCATTCATCAAGATGAGGGAACAAACTCCTCTGTACTGACCCCATCAACCATGATATTTTGTCTTTGAGCTTCATTGGTGTCCTTTCGGTACTGGTTCTCTTCGCAACAGAACAATACCACAAGACACCATGAAGCTCAATTATTACAGCATGTTATGCGTAGAATAAATTGCATTCAAATCCTTGCATATACTTTTGCAAGAGGCTCTAATATAAAACAAAACTCAAAGGAGATGTATCGAGATGTCACAGCACGATAACCGGAATGAGTCTGATGGAGCGTTGATCAATCGTCGGGAGTTTATCAAGAAGACCGCTGTCGGGGTCGGGGTGGCTGCGGCAGCCATGGCCATGCCCGGCTTCATACTGGGCAAAGCCGGAGCCGTTGACGTAACCGATCTGCCGATGAAGTACAAGGACTACAACGTGGTCTTCGTCAGTTTTGATGCACTTCAGGCCGCTCATGTGGGGGCACTGGGGTACCCGGGCAATGTAACCCCGACCATCGATGCCATGGCAAAACAGGGCTTTAACTTCACCAACAATATTTCGGTGGCCTCCTGGACTGTGCCGGCATCAATGACCTGGTTCACCGGCGTTTATCCTTCCGAGCACCGCTTGACCAACAAGTTTTCGGTCTTCAATCCACCCAACAACAATGTCATCTCCAACCTGAAAAAGTTGTCCCCCGAACTGGTAACGCTGGCTGAAGTTCTCAAACAGAATGGTTATGCCACCGGTGGTTTTACCGGCAATGCCGGCGTAAGCGGCGGTTTCGGATATTCCCAGGGATTCGATGAGTATTTCTTTGAGAAGGGCAAGTTTGGCAGTATGGGAGTCAGTATCCCCAAAGGTCTGGAATGGCTGCACAAGAACAAGGACAAGAAGTTTTTCATGTTCCTGCATGGCTATGATATGCACGGCCAGAACATTCCGGTAGAGGGCTTTGATTACCGTTTTGTTGACAAGGGCTATGACAAGAGGTACACCGGTTCGGCTGCAGAGCAGGAAGCGCTGCGCGAAGAGGGGCTGGAAAAGGGCACAGTTGCCCTGCGCGACGAGGATGTTAAATTTTGGCGCGCCATTTACGACGAAAAGATTCAACGCACCGATGCCAGATTCAAGAAATTCCTCGAAGAGTACGAGAAGATGGGCCTGATGGATAAAACAATCTTTGTTCTGACCTCCGACCACGGCACCGAGTTTCACGAGCACAAGCGCTTCGACCACGGCTTCAGCCTCTACGACGAACTGATTCACGTGCCGCTGATCATCAAACTGCCCAAACAGAAAACCGGTAAAGTCATCAAGGATCAAATCAGCAGTATTGATGTCATGCCGACCGTCCTCGACCTTCTGGACGTAAAAATGCCTGACAATGCGAAAAAGCAGCTGCGCGGCGCCAGTCTTGTCGTCGGTTTGAAGGGTAAGGACGTGGCAAAGGACGTGTTCTTTGAAACCGACTACCGCCAATATACTTACAAGCGCGGCATCCAGACAAAAGACGGCTGGAAACTGATCTACACTCTGGAGAACAAGAGCCGTGAACTGTACAATCTGAAGAGTGATCCCCATGAGACCAAAAATCTGGTGGAGCAGGAACCGAGGCGGGCCTATGAACTCGAGCAGCGGGTTTTTGCCCATTTCAAGGCGATCGGTCACGATCTCAATTCCAGGCAGTGGATTCCCGGCTTAAACCCTGTTTACGATTCACAGGCCAAGGGAGTTCAAAAGAAATGATGCGAAGACAGCGCAGTTGTTTCGTTCACATGTTCAATGCTGCAAGTGCTGCGCTGTTCATCTTGATAACCTGTGCAGTAGAGAACATCGGAGCTGCCGAAGTGCCCGCCGTTCCACCGGCGCGTCATGAGAATACCAACGTCATCATGATTTCCCTGGATATCCTGCGCCCCGACCACCTGGGGGCGTATGGCTATCCGAAAGGCACTAGCCCCCAAATTGACCGGCTGGCGAAACAATCCGTGCTGTTTGAAAATTCCATTGCCCAATCCTACCTGACCCCCGTGGCTCATATGAGTGTCATCACCGGTCAGTATCCACGCCAGCATGGCATGGTTTCTTTTGAAGTTACCCGCGACCAGGTTGCCAAACGGACTCTGCCGGAAATTTTGAAGTATTATGGCTATGAAACGGCAGCCGTGGCCAGTTCTCCGGAATTTTTCATGCGCTATGACACCGAGTCCGGCAAGATTGTCAATCCGAAGGACATATTTTCACGTTCATTTGACTTTTACGGCAGAACCATGCCGGACGAGACCGGCAGCACCAGGGTTAATCCGGTGGCCGCACTCAACTGGCTGAAAGCAAACAAGGACAAGAAGTTCTTTCTCTGGATTGAGTCGGGAATGCTGCACCCCCCCTTTTCCCAGACAGTTCCGGCACCTTACAAGACCAGATTCGACCCTCCCGGCTATACCCCCTTTTATGAGCGCTTCCCGATCAGACTTGGACGCGACAACACGGACAGGGGCGTACCGACTGAAGCGCTCTTTCATGTGTACCGGGGTGATTATTACCTGGATTTTGAGCCGATTTACCACCTTGAGCAGAGGGATGTTGATTTCATCCGGGGCCGCTATGACGCCGGCGTCTTTTATACCGATATGTTCATCGGCGAATTGCTGAACACACTCGACGCCCTCAAGCTGACCGGGAAGACCTTGGTGATATTCCACTCGATCCATGGCGAAAGCCTGGGTGAACATGGTTACTTCTTTCACCATGACGTGTATGACACTGAAGTTAAAACGGCCTTGATGTTCAGGTTTCCCGACAGCAACAAGGCTGGCGTCAGGATCGCGCGGCAGACCCAGGGCATTGATATTCTGCCGACCGTGCTGGACTATCTGCAGATCCCGGCCAATCATGAAGCCCAGGGGGCAAGCATGATGCCGCTGATCAACGGTGACGAGGCGGGCTACACCGGGTCGGAGTATGCCTTCATCGATCGGCTCCCCTGGTGGGAATATGTGCTGGGAGGCTGGCATCTGGAGCATCAGTCGGAACGTGAGGCTCAATATACACCACTGGAGATCGGCAAAATGAAGGATTACCGCGCGCTCTTGCAGGAGAAGATCGGCGGTGGCCAGTATCCGCCTCAGTGCATTGCGATCCGCACCAATCAGTGGAAATTGATCCTGCGGGAGAGGAGCGCTCTTCTGGAGCAGATATCATGGTGGAATTTTATTTCCGGCAGAAAGTTCCCGGTTGCTCAGGTTGAGCTCTTTGATTTGTCTCGAGACCCGCTGGAGCAGAAGAACGTCGCCGGCGAACATCCACAGGTGGTGGAGAAGTTGAAGGCAAAGCTGCTTGAGTGGGATGAAAACAACCGCAAAAACCAGGCACTGGCCAAGCCGGCATCAGGACCGGCACTGATCATCCCCTACCCATAACTGGAGATGTACAGGTTGCAACGTATGCCCAAACACATCATCGCCAAATATATGCCATCACTTGCAGCACTTCTGTTAGTGATACTGATGGGTGTGCTGTCTGCAGACTGCGCACACGCCGGCATCCCCATGCCCTACACCGATGAAGCCGTAACCAGGTTGAATGACGCTATCGAGCGCATGAAAGCGCCGCTCCCGACCGAGGAAGCCGGCGAAAATGACCGTAACGTCAGGAACTACATCACCTCTTACCGGCAGATATTTGCGGCAGCGGGCTATGATTACGAAAGCTCCATCATCAAGATCATCAACGATATCCAGTTTGATCGTTACCGCCTGAACCGCGCGACCATTAAACTGAACAATCTTGCGCGCGAGCTGTTGCGGCTGCACGCAAAAACCGGTGTCCATCCAAAAAAGTACCTCAGTAAAGACTGTGCCGCACTATTACTCGAGTTCAGGTCACTCATTCAAAACAATATGGCTAAATACGGCGGCTGCTGATTATACCGTCGTAAAAAGGGACTAGGGATAACAATGAAATTGAGATCTACTGCTGACCATTCGCCCTCAGTTATTATACGTTGCACTGCTTTTGTTCTTCTGGCAGCTTTGTCTCTTGGGGTTGCGGTATCCAACGCCGAGGAAAGCCCGATCCTGCCCGAGCGCTACAAAGATACGAACGTTATCCTCGTGTCATTGCAGTGTCTGCGCCCCGATCATCTCGGAGTTTATGGCTACAAGCGCAATACCAGCCCGAATATCGATCGTCTGGCAAAATCCTCCATCCTCTTCGATAACACCATTGCCCAGGCGAACCTGACCCCGGTGGCGATGATGAGCGTGCTGACCTCCCAGTATCCAAGAGTCAACGGCATGATCGCCTTCGACGCCGCCAAAGATGCGGTCACCAGCAGAACTCTCCCGGAAATCCTCAAGTATTACGGCTACACCACCGCAGCAGTTTCCGGTTCGCCTGAATTCTTCATGCGTTATGACACCGAGTCCGGCACGGAGATCAAGCTCGGCGATGTCTTCTCACGCTCATTCGATTATTTCGGCAGGACCAGAAAAGGCCTCGGTTCTTCGCTCAGGGTTGCTCCGGTTGAGTCGCTGGACTGGATCAGTAAAAACAAGGACAAGAAATTCTTCATGTGGATTGCCAGTGGCGTGATCCATGTTCCCTATGCGGCAGGTGTTCCCCGAGAAGAGCGGACGCTGTATGATCCGCCCGGCTACACCCCGTTCTGGGACAAGTTCCACTCCATCAAGGCCGAAGAAGGCGCCCCTGACGACACCACTTACGATGTGTTGATGCGTATCTATAAGGACGAATATTATCTCGGCTTTAAACCGGTCTACAAACTGACCCCAACAGATTATTCCTACATCGTATCACGTTATGACGCAGCTATTCGCTACACCGATAATTTCATCGGGCAACTGATGGATACGCTTGAAAAGAACAATCTCACCAAAAACACGATCCTGATAATCCATTCGATCCACGGCGAAGATCTTGGCGAACGGGACACCTATGTTCATTATGATCTCTCGGAATCAGCGGTAAAGAGTGCACTGGTTGTCCGGCTGCCAGGCGGTGAACAGGGAGGCAAAAAGATTGCTGATCAGGTGCAGGGTTTGGATATCATGCCAACGGTACTGGACTATCTGGGAATCCCCCGCGACTATAGCCAGCAGGGAGCCAGCCTGCTGCCATTGATCAAAGGTGAGCCAGGTGCCACCGGGACGGAGTTTGCCTATATCGATAGAATCCCATGGTGGGAGCACACCTTAAGCCGGTGGTATCTTGAGTTTAAAAATTCTCAGACCAACTATCCCGAGTCGGAAAAAACGCCGGTCAAGGAGTATGGCGCAATGCTGCGCGCCGCATTCCCTCCCGGTTCATATCCGCCGGGTGACATCGCCATCAGAACGAAACAGTGGAAGATGATCCTGCGCAAGGACCCGCGCCTGCTGGAGAAGGTCTCCTGGTATGGTTACATCACGGGGCAGACACTCCAGTACGGGGATATCGAACTCTATGATATTGTTGCAGATCCAAACGAACGCACCAATGTTGCCGCCAAAAACCCCGAAGTTGCAAGGTCTTTGAAGACAAAACTCATGGAGTGGGATACTTCCGTGGAACGGAAAAAGGCAGTATATGGAGCCGGAGAAAAACGTTTTATCATTCCCTATCCGTAACTTTATCCTGTCAGCCCTGAGTTATTATGCGCATGTAATGGAGATTTAAAATGAACAGTTTCAAACGGCTCGCTCTGTCCTGCCTTGCTTTATTTGTCGCAGCACCGGCTCTTGCCAGTGAGTGCATCGAATGTCATTCTGACATCCTCAAACAGCTGAAAAGCCGGTCTCACCACGTCCAGGGGACCAAAGTCTCCGGAAAACATTGCTATGCCTGCCACTGGGAGGCGACGGCTGAAGGGCAGATCAACGGGCAGTACCACAAGAGCGCTGGCGCAGGAAAAGCCCCGAAGAAGTCCGGCAAGACGATAGATTTGGTCATCTGGGAGCATGGCTCCCGGCCGGAATCCTACAAGACTGGTATCACCGCAGTTCAGTTCCGCCCGTCAACCATCGGCAGTTCAGCCGAGCGGACGAATATTGTCAATGTTACCCGCCATTGCCTTGGTTGCCACAGCGACAGCAGCAATGCCGTGCGTCCCTTTGCCGGAGATAGCAACACGCCACTTGCATATGCCTGGGATGGTCAAAGTGTTGCTTCGCGCTATTCCCAGACCGGCATTACTGCCTGGGGCAAATATTCTTCCGCCAAGGGCAACGGCAAAAGCCGTATTACCAAAGCACTCTCCGCCCATGGCAATGCAGCCGCAACCCAGGGTGGCTGGAGCCCGACATCCGGCTATGATGAAACTATTCCAGTTGCCTGGGGAGGTTCACGCGCAAGAAATGTCGAATGTTTCGATTGCCATAACTCGCACGGATCCACCGTTGCCGGCCTAACCTCAAGTTATCGGACTTTTGACGGCACTCTCAACGGTGGTCTTCTGAAAGAAACCGCCACAGGCAAGGGAGGCTACCGGGTAAACTATCGACCATCGTCCAATCCGGACAAAACCAGCAGAAACCCCTATAACGCCGGTGCAGGACTCTGTTTCGACTGTCACGAAACAGCCAAAGCCGGGACGACACCCTGGGGGTATAACTCCACCTTCGGCGCTTTGAAGCCAATCATGGGCTACAAGGACTCGCCCCATTTCGGTTCTGGCGGCAAAGGTTCGACCTTACGCTATACCAACCGGGAGAGCCGCACCGACATCGTCAGCAGTCACCTGAAGGCCGGAACATTCCTCAATTATTCAGCGGAGGGGCGGATAAACGGGCTTTGCACCCCATGTCACGATCCACACGGAGTCAGCACAACTCTTGGTGACAAGATGCGCTATGCGGTGCCGCTTCTTAAAGGAGCCTGGCTGACTTCACCGTACCGGGAGGATGGTCCGCCGGCAACGTTGGCTGGCAAGGGAGATTTTGCCAAGCGTGATGTCGGCGGCAATCGGGGCGAGGCATGGGAAAAAGGCGATTTCAGCCTGACCAACCGCGAAGCAAATGCCAACTTCGGCATCGGCGGAGTAGGCACCCCCCGCGAGCCGATGGCAGGTATGAAATACTACATCGACAAAAACACCTTCGGCGGAACTGGCCGAATTACTGAGGATGCCGATACTTTTGGCGGTCTCTGCCTTAAATGCCATGCCAAGGAGAAGTCCGGAGGAAATGCGAAATCGGATCAGATTCACCGGGCCGTCAAGGGGTGGGGTAACAACAAGGAGCACTCTTTTCCCTGTTCCAAGTGCCATCAGCCGCATAACTCCGGCTTGCCACGCCTGATGCAGACCAACTGCTTCGTGTCCGGCCCCGCCGGTCTACGCGAGAACAGCGGCATCTCCTGGACGCCCGACAAGAAAGTGGCAACACCTTCCCCAGGAAAGAGCAGCAAACAAGCGCCATCGACAGCAAAGAACAAAAAGAGCGGTAAAGGCGAAGTTGTCGGCTGTCATGTACGGCAGTTCGGCGGCAGCAGCGCCGCAATGCCTGGCAAAAAGACGGATGAGCAATGGCAGGAAAAAACCAAATGGTGAGTTGATTAGCCCGGGTACATCAATGAAAATGCCGTGAGCCCAACTAATGGTCTCACGGCATTTTTGTTACGACAAGGTTCCTGCTAACAAGTTATCGCCCCCCCCTTACCAGCCTGACAAAAAATTTGTACTCCTTACTGTTGCCGTCACTGATCCCGTACGGGAAATATATATTCCAGGCAAATCCGGGATTGGCGTCATAAGGGGTGCTTGACCAGAACGACATGGTCGGCGTAGCCGGAAAGACGATCTCGTTGATGGCGGGCATGGTACATTGGCGCTCCACTATTGAGGCAAGTTCCTTGATGTTCGGCAGCCGCCAGTCCTTTTTTCCGGCAAAGGTGCTGGCGGTTCCCGCTTGCAGTGCCTCCTGCCAGGTGAAGGTTGCCGGCGTTCCGGATTCACAAAGCGTCCCGCTCAACCCTTCGCTGCAGCGTTTCCAGGTCAGTCCGGAAATGCTGTCCGTGATAGTGCCATCGTTGTTGTTGGTAAAACGGCTTACGGGAGTTGATGTCTTGGGCCAATATGAATGGCAGGTCTGGGTCTGTACGGCGCCGGATATTGATGGCAGTGTTCCCACAGCCAGTAAAAGGGTCAACAACAGGATAATTATTTTCATCGACACACTCCTTCCTGCAAATTGCCACCACGGACCAGACGCAGATACAGATTCCAGTTTCTGCTGCAGCTTTCATGGGCGCCATCGTTGAAGTTGATGTTCCAACTGCCGCCCGGATACCCGGCAAAAGGTGTGGACGACCAATAGTTCGAGGTCCGCGTGACCGGGAATATTTCAGCATTGATTGCCGGCATGGTGCACTTGTATTCGATGATCGAATCGAGTTCCTGAATGGTGGGTATCCGCCAGTCTTTTTTACCGGCAAAGACAGCGGCTGAGGCGGCCTTGATGGCGTCAGACCAGGTGTAGGTGATAACCGTCCCGGATTCACATGAATTGCCGACAAGTCCCTCACTGCATCGCTTCCATGTCAGATTGGTAATGGCATCGGTGACCGTCCCATCGCCGTTATTCACAAAGCGTCCGGACGGAGTGGCAGCATTAAGATCACTGCGGCACGTCTGAGTCGCTTGCGCAGACGCTGCGCCAAGAAGTAAGAGCATCAGCAAACCTGCTGCCATCGATTTTGTATTCATGTGAGCAATCCCTTTCAGTTTCACCACCATATTCAGTCCCCCCCCCGCACGAGCCGTACATAATATGCCCAACTCTTAACACAGGAGCCGACATAACCATCATCAAATATCACGATCCAGGCAAAATTAGGATTGGCGGCATAAGGAGAGGCAGTCCAGAAGCCTGCCGGCATGATAAGATCCGGAAAATAATTTTTAGATATTGCCGGCAGAGATGTTCCATAGTTGATGATCGAGTTCAGTTCGTTGACTGTCGGCAGTCGCCAGTCCTTTTGGCCGCACCAGCCGGCAGCATTGACAGCGGAGACAAATTTTTCGGTGTCACATCCGGCTGTGAGGCTGGCCGGATTACCGCACGTCTTATCGCCGGGATCGCCCTCTGTACCTTCACTGCTGCTGTCAGAGTCTGCCCTGGAGTTGTACCAGGTATAGGTATGGGCATTGCCGTGCAAATCATTGCCGAAAGTTTTCACCTCCCAGACAAGTCCGGAACCATTGTCACGGACGCACGACCATGTACCGGCATTGTCAGGAAGATCCTTGCCGGAGGCATCAAGCTTGGTAAAAGAAAAGTCCTTGGGAAAATCAGCGTCCTGACGCGGAAAATCCTGGCGGGACGTTGAAATATGGTTTTGTTTGGCACTGCTCCATGTTGAAACACCGGTAATATTCGGTAGCTGCTCACCAAGATTCCCGGCGATGCAATCAACAGCAGACATCCATACCATGAGGCATAACAGCAGAGACACTTTTTCCATGATTACTCCACAACGCTGATCAGTACTTGATAGTTACCAGCCAGCACTTATATATCATTTCCGGAAGAACATTGTCCATGCCTTCAACATGCTTGGCTGAACATCAAAGTGTTTATTTAAGCGGCACATATGCACACATTTAAGGCATCTGAGCTGTCTATTTTCCATCCTGATTGCACTCTTGAATTTACAACTATCCATAATCGTAAGATATTTTTCAAATGGCACATCCAATGCATAAAATGTGGAAAATTAGTATCTTACCTTCAATGGAGAGTATATGAATAACCATGGACTACGGAATACAATACCCTTGTTTGTATTTTTCTGTACAGTTCTTCTGGCCTCAAATCCGGCATTTGCCAAAGAGTGCATTGATTGTCACTCTGACATCCTCAAACAATTCAGGAGTAATTCACACCATGTACAGGGCACCGGGCTTACCGGCAGCCATTGCTATGCCTGCCACTGGGAGGCCACAGCTGACGGCCGGATAAACGCTCAGTATCATAAGACAACATCCGCCAAGAGAACAGTAAAGACCAAGAGTAGCGTGGTGGACCTGGTTGTCTGGGAGAACGGCGTACGACCGGACAGTTACAAGCAGGGCAGCACCGCAGTCACTTTCAGCACATCATCCATCGGGTCATCTTCCGAACGGAAAGCAATCGCAAAGGTAACCACTCACTGCCTCGGATGCCATAATGACGCCGCAAATGAGGCGCGACCGTTTGCCGGGGATGACGGAGTGCCGCTCAAATACGCTTGGGACGGCCAGAGCGTAGGCTCCCGTTATGCCGCAAAAGGTGCTACCATCTGGGGCAAATACTCAACAGCTTCCACCAACAAGAAGAGCAAGATTATCAAGGCATACTCAGCACACGGCAATTCGGCGGCAAACCAAGGGGGGTGGAGCGCTGCAAGCGGCTATGACGGAGCTACCACCATTACCCGGGGTGGTGCTAACGCAAAAAATGTTGAATGTTTCGACTGCCACAACTCCCACGGCTCAAAAGTTTCCGGTACTACTACCAGCTACCGCACCTTTAACGGTACTTCCAATGGCGGCATTCTCAAGGAAACTGTTGCCGGAAAAGGTGGCTACCGTACGACGTACAAACCTTCAGCCAACCCCGGCTTGAAGAGTAAAAACCCGTATAATGCCGGTGCCGGGCTCTGTTTTGATTGCCATGAGACTGCAAAAGCAGGCGCCACACCATGGGGTTACAACACTACTTTTGGCGCCGGACAACCGATCATAGGCTATAAGGATTCATTACGGTTTAATTCAGGTGTAAAAGGCTCAACGTCCCGCTTCATAAACCGGCAGAGTCGTGCCGATGTTGCCAGCAGCCATCTGAAAGCAGGCAGTTATCTCAATTATTCAACTCATGGCAAGATTAACGGCCTGTGTACTCCCTGCCATGACCCCCATGGAATCAGCCAAACCCTGGGCGATAACATGCCATATGCCGTGCCTCTGCTGAAGGGCACATGGCTGACTTCACCTTACCGGGAAGATGGCCCACCTGCCGCAGTACAGGGCAAACCCGGCAGCGGCGCACCACGCTCCGCTGACTACAACAGCGTCAACCGCGACGCCGGCGCCAACTTCGGCAAAGGCGACAGCGGCGCACCGCGTAAAACCGATTACAACACAACCAATAGAGACGGCAACGCCAACTTCGGTAAAGGCGACAGCGGCGCACCACGCCCCGGTGACTACAACAGCGTCAACCGCGACGTCGGAGCCAACTTCGGTAAAGGAGACAGTTCTTCCCCCCGCAAAAGTGATTTCAATACTACGAATCGCGAAGACAACTCTAATTTTGGCAAAATGGTCAGTGGTGCTCCACGAGAACCGATGCAAGGTATGAAATACAGTGTTGATCGCAATACTTTTGGTGGTAAAAACCGAATTACCGAGAATGACGCTACCTTTGGCGGCATTTGCCTGAAATGCCATGCAAAAGAAAATTTTGCCGGAAACTCAAAAACTGCTCTTATCCACCGGGCGGTTAAAGGTTGGGGAGCCAACAAGGAGCATTCTTTCCCTTGCTCCAAGTGCCACCAGTCGCACAGCTCCGGTCTCCCACGGTTGATGCAGACAAACTGTTTTCAAGACGGTCCATCCGGTCTGCGTGAAAATAGCGGCCTGGCCTGGCTTCCTTACTCAAATGTGAATGGTTCTGATAGTAAACAGAGTTCGGCCGCACTCAATGATGCTTCAAAAAACAAGGTGGTTGGCTGTCATGTGAAGCAATTTGGCAAGTCATCGGCATCTTCGTCCAAAAAACAGGACGGCCAATGGAAAGAACTGACACCATGGTAAACCGGATTATACCCGCCTTCATGGCGGCCGCAGCAATGTTTGTCATAACAACCGGCACAGGAACTGCTGCCGAAGCAAATCCCTCTAATGACGCGACCTTGACCAGCTTTGCCCGGCAGAACGAGCCTCAATCTGTTATTGCCTTTACCAATTCAGCAAGCGCCATGAAGTTTGAGCCTGTGACAGGAGGGTGCTTTTTGATGGGTGATACCTATGGTGATGGCCAAGGGGATGAAAAACCGGTGCATGAGGTTTGCCTGGATAGCTTCTTCATGGGTAAATATGAAGTTACCAATGCTCAATACCGAATGTTTAAACCTGAACATACCAGCGGTTCCTACGAAGGCAATTCTCTGAACGGTGATACTCAACCAGTGGCAAACGTATCCTGGTACGAAGCTCGTGAATATGCCCGGTGGCTTTCACAAAAATCAGGGCGTCTCTACCGCCTGCCAACTGAAGCGGAATGGGAATATGCCGCGCGAGGCGGTACAAAAGGGAGAAATTTCTGGGATGATGATCCGGCCGGTGCTTGCAACTCTGCAAACGGAGCCGACTTGACGGCAAAAAGTCAGTGGCCTGCCTGGACAACCACCAACTGCAACGATGGTTTCAAGGTCTCGGCACCTGTCGGAAATTTTAAAGCAAACGCGTACGGACTGCACGATATGATGGGTAATGCCTGGGAGTGGACAAACGACTGGTACGATGCCGAATATTATTTCAACAGTCCCAAAAAAAATCCACCGGGGCCCAAGAGCGGTTCGCTCCGCGTACCACGTGGTGGAGGATGGGGCAATGCTTCAGAATGTGTCCGGGTGTCGGACCGCAACGGCTTTGATCCGGATTTTCACATCCTTTTTTTAGGTTTTCGGCTGGTTTCGCCGGCAAATCAATAGTAATCGCATTGGGAGAAACACCATGTCAATACGCGCCTGTGCCATTGCTGTTGCCGTTTTTTCGGTTAACGCGGCCCTTGCTGAACCGCTAAGCACCGCAAATATGAGCATACCCGGAACAGGAAAAACTGAGGTCTTGTCGGCATTGCAACCGCACCCCGTGAGTTCGCGGAATCCGCTGACAGGTATGGAGTTCGTGTTTGTTCCGGGCGGCTGTTTCCGAATGGGGTCCGAAACGGGTAATGGTGACGAAAAGCCGGTACATGAAGTTTGTGTTTCCGACTTTTTCATGGGAAAATATGAAGTCACTCAAGGACAATGGCGCAGAGTCATGGGGAACACCCCCTCCAGATTCAGCTCCTGCGGTGATGACTGCCCCGTTGAGCAGGTTGGCTGGAATGATGCGCAGGAGTTTATCAGTTCACTCAACAACATGACCGGCAAGAAATATTATCTTCCTACCGAGGCCGAGTGGGAATACGCATGCAGAAGCGGCGGCAGGGATGAGACCTACTGCGGCGGTAACGAGATCGATACGGTGGCATGGCATGACATAGGCATTGCGGCTAGGACACATCCTGTCGGTCAGAAGAAGCCAAATGGATTGGGATTGTACGACATGAGCGGCAATGTCTGGGAGTGGGTACAAGACTGGAACAGCGAGTACCCCTTGATTAAACAACTGGATCCATCAGGCCCCGGATCAGGCTCGACAAGAGTGCGAAGAGGGGGCAGTTGGCACTACGGATCAAAACAGTCACGCGCGTCCTGGCGCAGCAACGGATATCCGGACGACCGGGCCTTTGACCTGGGGTTCAGGGTAATGTATCCGGGGCCATAACCGGACGGTGATTTTCACAGGCGTAAAAAAGTCCGGAGTTATGTCAGCGAAGAGAGACTTCCAATACAAAGGATGAGGATTCCAGCCATTGCAATGAACGCTCCGGCAACTGACTGGAGAGTTATCTTGTTGTTGAAAAAAAGTGCAGATGCGAGAAGGGCAAAAATTGGTTCAGTGGCGATCAAACTGCTGGCCACCGCCACATTCGTGTATTTAAAAGCTACAATCGCAAGCCAGAAGCCACCAAATGTAATGATACAAACAGATAGCGTAAATTTCCATTTCAGACGCGCATCACGGAACGGAGTTATCCAGCCACCAAGACGTCGAGTTGCGACTCCTACCAACAGAATCCCAAAGGTTCCCGCCAACGTTCGGATAAAAGTAGCATAAAGTGTTGATATCTCTCCCTGTAATCCTTCTTTAGTCAAAATAGCAGCGATCGACATCAAAATAATAGAGATAAGTCCAAGTACTAAGCCGCGTGGCGACGAGTGCCCATTTTTAAAATTAATTGGAAAAATACCGATAGAGATACCCGTAATGACAAGGGCAATTCCAGCCCATCCCAACACCGGGAGTTTCTCGCCAAGCAAAAGGACCGCCAGAAGTACTGTAATTACCTGTCCCAGCATAAATAGCAGGGTAATTGTTTGAGGGTTCACCTCCTTTAAAGCCCTAAAGAAAAAGGGGCCTGAAATGGTAATCCCTAGAATCCCACTTAAGACTAGATAAATATAAGCGTCTCTGCTTATGTTTGAAAAACAACCTGAGGCAATAGTCAGACCCCCAAGCAACACGACACCTATGACACCCTGTACGAGGGTCATGGCGAAAGACGAAAGAGATTCACCAAGTTGTTTAAATAGTACAACGCCAATAGACCATGATGCGGCTGAACCGAGCGCAGCCAAAATACCTATGGCGTCTGAATTATTCATATCACCTTTCGTATGTCTTCGTTCCTATTTAGTCTGTAGACCGCCGGTGTTTTTCCATATTTTCGCAGGTTTTTCCGTACCTGTGGAGCCCTTACCGGAAAACCTGCCAACTTTTAGGGTAATATTCTTCAATAGTTGTCCCTTTTTCAAAGTTACTTCAACCGGGACGAAATCTTTAGTAACACTTTGATATTCTCCTTGTTCAGGCGCGCCGCCGCCAATGATGCTCCTGACTTTTAAATAATATGTGCCGCCTTCAAATACACGCAGTTGATACCTGCCGTTTTTATCCGTCCTGTCAGAAACAAAAGACGGACGCCCAACTGCCTCTTGATTCAGATAAGCGAAAACTACGACATTCTCGACAGGAACGCCTTCCGCACTGGCGACCACCCCTGCAACAGCTGTAATGTCTTTATCATTTAACACCATTTTGGGGGACCAAATGAAAGACTCGTTAAGCACTCCAAGGTTTAATTTGGCGCCAGTAGTAACAACAATTGGTGTTGCATTTCCCATTTTATCACCATGAAAATAAAGAAATTCCTTCTCTTTCGGCGGTCCGATTTCTCCATCCGGTTTTTTTTGGGCAATCATTAAAAAATAAGTGCCTTCAGTAACTACCATTGAAAATTTCCCGTTCTTATCGGTGCCGCTTATCAGGTCAGGAATGCGCCAGTACTTGTATGGATGCGGAGGAGGGCCAAATTCTTTGTTATACAAAAGCACCACCCCGTTCACCATGGGCATTGGTGATTTACCCTTTTTGATCATTACTTTCCCATAAATAAGGGCATCTTCAGACGATGCCTCCACCTGCATGCTATTTGGGGGGGCTTCACCATATGCAAAAACAACGGCGACAAGAAAAGCCATGAGTGTAAGTGAAAACAGTTTCATGCAAATCTCCAGTTAGATTTAACGTTTTCTAAAAAGCAAAAAATCCTGGTAGGGTAAAAACAGGTAATCAGCTTCCTGTTCATATCCGGCAGCAACAGCTTCCTTGATGACCACGTTTTTGGGGATCATTCTCTGCGGTGGAGGCGCACCCGAAATTTCCGCCGCCTTGTTGAAGGATACGATCGCAAGACGCCCACCGGTTTTCAGGCTATCCTTTAGTTTGGCCAGATACTGTACCCTGTTATCGATAAAAAGGTAGGTGTCGCAAATGAACAGGATGTCGGCAACAGATCTTGGTATTAACGGATCATCCGGTTTGCCAAGAATCACTCTTACATTGCCGAGATTCTCGTTTTTGGCTCGTTTATCGATTGCGCGCACCATGGGCTCATCAATATCTGAAGCGTAAACAACTCCGGTCTTACCTACTATTTTAGCAAATAGGAGTGTAAAAAAACCTGTGCCGGCTCCGATATCTGCGATAGTATCGCCTGGCTTAACAAACAGATGCTCAATAACCTGGTCTGCTTTTTGCCATTCATTCCTTCTGGGGTCATCCATATACGCCGAAGGAACTGAAGAATAAAAGGGGTCATTTGTGTCGAGAAGTGCGGCTGTGACGAGGTTAGAATCCATCAGACAAAGAATGGACGTCGCTAAAAATATAATTCCAAACACTCTAGTCATATAGTACCTTAACAGCTTTGAAGTATGAGTTGCTGGCAGTCTCTGAAATAGCGAACAAGGAAATAGCAGCCGTAAATGATTCGTAAGTTATTGCGCCGGTAAAACGAGACGAAAGCCGAGATAGCTGCTGCTGAATTCGGGAGATGAAAAATCGCGATAGGTTGTGCGCGCACCGCGTTGATCATAAAACCAGCTCCCCCCCCTGAATATACGTTTTGTACCGGATACAGGGCCTTGGGGGTTATTACGGGGACTTTCCCGATAATAGCGTTTGTCATACCAGTCACCCGTCCATTGCCAAACATTTCCGCTCATATCGTATAATCCCAAACCGTTTGGCTGTTTCTGACCAACGGAATGAGTGCTGTTATTTGAGTTTGACAAATACCATGCCACCGAATTAATGTCGTCTCCACCGGCATACCGCTCAAGCTTGCCGCCACTCCGGGCAGCATATTCCCATTCTGCTTCTGTAGGAAGTCGGTATTTACGGGATTTTTTTCGCGACAACCAGTGTACGTACTCAACAGAGTCATTCCAGCTCACACATACAACAGGATGGTCATCCTCTTGCTTGAATCCGGGTGTGCGCCAACTTGCAGCGGGATCTTTTTTCCAGAAACTGCCGTCATAAACGTAGCAGCCGGCACTTCTCTCGGCATCGGTGCGGTAGTTTGCATCAGTCACAAAAGCGCTGAATTCTCCACGGGTCACCGGAAATGGTGACATGGAGAATCGACTGAGACAGACTTCATGAACCGGCATCTCTATGTGGTAAGGGTCACTAAAGGTGTTGCCCATTAAAAAGCATCCTTCGGGAGCATCCATGACTTTACCTAAAACAGCTTGCATGTCAGCGGCTTGAGCGGATCTATAAATACAGCACGCAATCAGGACATAAAGAACCAGACGGACCATGTGTTCACCATCCACAACTATTTTGTCAAACATATCACCCGTGTTCAGGTGAGTCAACACGGATGAGATCCAATGTGGTTAACTTGTGCATATTTGCAGTCCAATACAAAACCGCACTTACTTAATTGATGCCATATTTTTTATCCGTCATTTGCCAGAGGGCAAAGCATGAGCGATATAACATTTCGAAGAATCGTCCTTTCGGCGCTTAGCCTGGTTGGCTTCATTGTCTACGCAAACACCCTGCTCTTTAAAGAAATTAATTACGATGGCATTTTGTATCTTCTGAATAATCCTCTTTTTAAAGACCTTGATTACTATGCCAAACTTTATGACATCTACGATTTCAGCCTTCTGGATGAACAATTAGGCCTTAATTCCGATATCACAACCGACTTTATGATGCGGCCAGTGACATACCTTACGTTTTCCTTTAACTATTTCTATACAGTATTGATATTCCGCCTGTAAACAGAATTTTTTACTCCCAAAAACCCACTCACACTACATATTGTGTGATGCTAAATTTATGTACAAGATACAGTGAGTTGTCGTTCTTTTATTTAATCGGTGTTTAGGGTAAATTCCCCGCCGCTTGCGGCGTAGCTTGGTTTTTGGTAGTTTGGCTGCATGAGCAACTATATACGCAAAAGCCACAACGTGACGGTATTGCTGTATCA
>JANXZX010000150.1 GCA_025355325.1 Geobacteraceae bacterium | reverse complement strand
AGCCGAGCGCGACCCAGCCCGGCCCCTTCACCCTGATCACTCGTTACTTGCCTTCTTTCAACGAAGACAGCGGCTTGATACAGTCGACGTGACCGCCAATCTCCGCGTACTTCGCTCGGGTCATCGTGTATTCTACCGGTGCAACCGTTGCTGGCGTGGGAACCCAGGTAAACGCTTTGGGAACTACCTTCTCGACATCAACTAGGAAATTGATCCCGCCGCCCGGCAGAATGAAGGTCGGTGCTCCGCCGATCGTCAACTTCGCTTCACCGGCATGCACTGCCCGCGAAAGCTTGATTGGATAAGTTGTCACTCCAGCCCGGGCACTGCCACCGGTTCCGCCGACATAAACAGCCGATACTCTGGCTTCTTCACAATTATTGGAAATCAAATCCACGATAGCCTGAACTTCAGGCGTAACCGGTTTTTCCACTACACTGCCGTCTGCCTGGACTTCCAGGAGCGCACCCTTTTGTCCGGTTGTCTCGGTGACAAGAATCTTCATTCCCGCTTTGGCTACGCTCATATCTACTGATTTTACTGCCTGCAGAGGTGCTTCGACTTGAGTGCCGCCCCAACCGTGTCCGGGTTCGCCGAAGTAGCGACCGCGGGTGCTTTTACGACCATTTGGTACAACACCACTCCACACCATGCCGACTTCTTCACCGGCTCGATGCTCGGACAAGAGACCGATAATATGATGGTCGAGAACAATTACTTCGTCGACCGCCTGACACATGGATCTCGCGAACATACCGACTGTGGCGCTGCCGCAGCCGACGCGCATCTTCTTCTCCGTTACGCCGTCAATGATGGGAGCGTGTCCGACTTGGAGTTCCAGTTTCGCACCTTTGTCGACCTGAAGGATCACGCGTTGTTCATTGGCTATTTCGACAATGGTCCGGGCAGCGGCGAAACCTGACTTGCCGCTAAGGATATTGGCACCGCCGATATAGATCATCTTGGACCCATATTCCTCGGTATCCACCATGCCGACTACCGAGCCGTCACGCATGATTTTCGCGCCTTCTTCACCGATATGATGGTTTGCGTCGATCTTCACTTTAACCCCGCTATAGCTGAGTGGCGCTTCCGTCACAACAGTCACCACATCTACTCCGTCAACCGTCTCGCCGACGATGTGCGGAGCAGGGCGGCAACACGGATAATCTGTTCCGGCACCGACTCCTGTGATCAATGGCTGATCGGGAACTTCAGGATGAGCCTTCTGGGCTCTGGGATTTACCAGCATCAGTTCGCGGTTACGAACCAGCTTGCCGCTGATATTGCTGTATCGACGGCAGGCACCTTCGTATCCGGCTTTTATCTCGCACTGGATCGGGCAAGACCGACACACTACCGCTCCAGCAGCAAGCTCGGTCTCTCTGACGATCGCCTGAAAAGGACATACCCGCACACATACACCGCAAGAAATACAATTTTCGCCTAAAACAGCGATTTTTTCGACCAGCTTCACTGCCCCAGTCGGACAGTTTTTTACACAAAGACTGCAGCCTTTGCAGAGATCTCTTTTGATTACGATCATAACTCTTTCCCCCTAGGAGACCGTTGCGAAACTCCTAAATTATTACCTCTAAAATAGGCAACCGGCGGTTTTCGGGGTTTACAAAATGGTCTTAAAATCCAAAAACCCATACGCAGCTTAATTTCGAGGAAATACACTTCAAGATTCTGCTGTATTGAGGTCTTTGCCCGCCCCCTCCATCCCTAAACGCTTGTAATGCTTGTTTCCAAGCGCTGCAATGCGCAGAGATTCCCCTTGGCGATGGTAAAGATACGTTTGAGATTCACGACTGCAGCCGTAAACGCCACCTGAATAAGCGTTTTGGCTTTGCCGATATAGCGGGCTTTTCTCATCCCTCTCCGAACCAGGTGAGCATTCTTTCGTTCACACTGTGCCCGGCGTTTATAGAGCATCTTAAATTCCTCGGTTTCATTTTGCTTGATGATCTCTTGTCTCCTCTCTTCCTGCGGGTGGACGCCGATCAATCTGCCTTTTCCATGTTGGGTGCATTGATCTCGCAAAGCACACTTGTTGCATGTCTTGGGTAGAAACACGTAGGCACTGATGACATCACCGGACTTGCGAACTCGGGTTGTTACGACGCCGGCCGGGCACCGGCAGCTGTTTTGTTCAAAATCTATGACAAATTCTTGCTTGCCAAAATGTCCCGATTTATGACCACCCATCGGTAATGGAGCTACCGGCACTACATTTTGACTCTCCATCGCGTCCCGTGCATCCAGGGTTCCGTATGCCGTATCACCCAAGAGGATTTGCGGCTTCATTGCGGATTGTTGCAGTATCTCCAAAAGTGCGCTTCCGTCTGCTTCGTTGCCAGGGGTAACACTGACATTGGTAATGATTTCACTGGCTTCGTCGGTCATGATCTGCACCTTGTGTCCATTGAATTTCCCCTTGCTCGTTTTGTGACCGTGACGCATTTCCAGATCGTGCGCCGAGATAATTCGGTCTTTGGCCACACCCTGTTTGATTTTGACTTCTCCTGCTGCCACCGGTTCGATGTCCTGCTCGGTAATGGCGGACAACAACTCCAACGCTGCCTGTTCTTCTTCGCTCAATTCCATTTCCGGTTCGGCTTCAATCGCCTGGCGCAGGGCCCGACTGTCGTTAACCAATTGGTTGAGCAATTTTTGCCTGGCAACCTTGTCATCCCAAAGGATATCTTCCTTGTCTTTTTTACTGTAGTCGAGCGACAGTGTCACCCGATTAAAAGCCTGGATGGCGTTACCGTTTTTTCGACGACTTATACGGAGTAGTTTCTGGATGGCGGTTTTTATCAAAGTATAGGTATCTTGTACGGCGGCTGCGCCCAGCACATGGGTGGAATCAATGATTTGAAGGGAGTTTTCCTTGATAATTCCCGCTTCGTGAGCCAAATTTACAAACCGGGTAAATATCAGTTTTTGCTGTTGGTTTATCAAAAGCCGGGCGCGAAATCGGCAAAGCGCAGTATAGTCAAACCCACTCTCGTCCATCGGCAACCGTAGTGCCAATTTCCAGCGAAGATCATATTGAGCCCGTTGCTCAGCTTCCCGATCGGAAACATTGTCGTGATACATGAGCAATAAAACTTTGGCAAGCAATCCCGGTGAAATAGAAGGACGACCGGTAGGGCTGTAGAGTTCACAGAAATCTTCCTCGCAAATCAACTGCGTTCCCCACTGCGCCATCATTGCATAAATACTGCCCGAATCGACAATCGGCTTAGTGAACCAAGATTCCAAATCCAAGAAGCTGATTTGCGGATTTTGCTTGCCCAACAATGCATTCACCTCACTATATATATTCGGGATGAATGCCTATAAACCCTGTATTTTTGACGCTTAAAGCCACTTTTTCTATGCAATTTCATCCAGAGTTTTGCAACGGTCTCCTAGAACAGCGATTGCTTCCCTGATCGTTCCAGAGCTGCCGCCAAAGCCTATTACCTGAAGATCGGGATTCTGGTGTGGTGCATGGATTCGAATCGGTTCTGGAAACACCTTCGGCAAAGTCTCCAGCTTGCGCAGCCTTTTATCCACTTGCGCTTTATGCATTGCCGGACTGTCTGCCGGGCGCCCGGTCTCATCGTGTTCAAGACCTGTCACATGATGCACCCCGCCCCCCATTCCCGGAAGAGTTCGCGGCGAAAGTCCACTGTCCGTTA
>JANXZX010000106.1 GCA_025355325.1 Geobacteraceae bacterium | reverse complement strand
AGAAGTTTAATCGTTGAAACGGTATAAACCTAAAAAACATTTGAAACACAGAGCAACTGAGCAACTGAGCAAAAACAAAGAAGAATTCAGGTTAAAACCAGAAATATTAAATCACAGTTTTGGTTATGCCTGTTGTTGATGTAATTGTTTGATTCCTCTGTTGCACAGTTGCTCTGTGGTTCATGAATAGCCGATTTTAGGATAAATAGTTTCCACCAGTTCAAGGAGCCGGCCATGAAATTTGCTCATATTCTCACTCTTGCGGTCACCCTTTTTATGCTCGGCGGCTGCGCCGTTTTCGATTCCGGCAAATCCGCCCAGGAACCGCCGGCCATTCCCGTAGGTAAAAACTGGCAGATTGTCGAGGAACCGCCAAAGCTTAGCGATGACAGCGGGCGTCTGCCGTTTCAAAAGGAACAGTCGGTGCAGCCCGAAATTGCAAAACCGCAGCCATTAGAGAAAAAACGTACGGTTGAGACACCACAATGAAATTCTTCAGAATACTATTCTTAATCAGCCTCCTCCTGCTGCCGGTATCAGGTTTCGCAGCGGACGACGGCTACGGCTACCCGATTCCGGGCTCGTATGAAGCCACAATCCTCGGAACTCCGGCAGCACTCATGCCCGAGCTTCCGACAAAGATGAACACCCGGCAGCTTGTCATTGAGATTATGCCAGATCGTAAAAAACCGCCGATATTCTATTATGACGAAGGGTTGCGCTGTACGTTTGCCTATCAGCAAAAGAAGGCGCCGCTTGTCTTCCTCATTGCCGGTACCGGTGCAAGTGACCGGTCGGCCAAGCTTATGACCATGATGAAGGCCTTTTACCAGGCCGGCTTCCACGTCATCACCCTGCCGTCGCCTTCCAATGCCAATTTTATCATTTCCGCCTCACTCAGCCACATACCAGGAGATGCGACTGAAGATGCTGCCGATCTGTACCGGGTTATGGAGGCTGTCTGGAAACAGATAGGGAAGGATGTGGAGGTATCCTCCTTTCACCTGTGCGGCTACAGCATGGGTGGAACTCAGGCCGCCTTCGTGGCGAAGCTCGATGAGGAACGCCTGGTATTCAATTTTCGCAAGGTACTGATGATCAACCCGCCGGTAAGCATCTACAATTCGGCACTGAGGATAGAGGAACTGTTGAAACAGATACCGGGGGGAGCCAAAAAGCAGGGTATATTTTTCAATAAAATGCTTTCCAAGTTCAGCGAGTTTTACCAATACGGCAATTATGTGGCTATCAACGATGATTTTCTCTACTCGATCTATATCGAGAAACTGTTCTCCCGCGAAGAAACCGCCGGTCTGATCGGCCTCACGTTCCGCATAAATCTGGCCGGACTGATTTTCGCTTCAGACGTGATGACCAATAGCGGCTACGTCGTGCCGAAGAACCGCGTGCTCAGTCCCACAGAATCTCTGTCAGACTATTTTCTGGTTTCAACCCATCTTGGTTTTCTGGACTATTTCAATGAATATTTGTTTCCCTCTGTCCATAAGCAGAAGCCGGATATGACCAAACAGGCATTTATCGATGCTCAGAGTCTCAGGAGCATCGAGGGGTACTTAAAGTCATCCGGCAAGTTTGGGGTAATGACCAACGAGAACGATTTTATCCTGACCAAAGCGGATCTGGACTACCTGCGGAATGTTTTTGCTGAACGGGCAAAAATCTATCCGAGCGGTGGCCATCTGGGCAACCTTGAGTACAAGGATAATCTGGCGTATATGGTCGAATTTTTCAAATGATGGAGAGGATACTGCCATGACGGTTACCCGATACCGACCCTTTCTGTTGATCCTCTCGCTGATGCTTATGCTGTTGGTTGCAGGATGTGCCGCAACCAGAGCAAATACCAATGACGAACAACCAGCGAGACACACCATAAGCGAATTCAGCGACCAGCGCTTTGCCGAAGTTGCAGATCCCTGGGAAGGGTTCAATCAAAGTATGTACCGCTTCAATTACTACTTCGACAAACACCTCTTTCTTCCGGTAGTTAACGGCTATGAATTTATCACCCCGACCTTCGTTCAGAACAGGGTCTCCGGATTCTTCAACAACCTCGGAGAAATCCGGAATTTCAGCAACAGCCTGTTCCAGTTGAAGGGAATTGAGTCCATGACGACTCTCGGCCGATTTGTGACGAACAGTACTCTGGGCCTTGGCGGCTTGTTTGATCCGGCCACCAGTTTCGGACTAACACGTCGCAATCAGGATTTTGGCAAGACTCTTGGCTATTGGGGGATGGAATCCGGACCTTATCTAGTGCTGCCGATTTTCGGCCCCTCCTCCCTGCGCGATACGGGAGGCCTTGCCGTCGATAGTGGCATAACCTACGGTCTTTACACCGTGACGGCGCCATTCGGCACCTCCGACGCGGCATTTGCCATTACTGCGGGTGTAACGACCCTGGAGGCTGTAGACACCCGTCATCAGCAGAGTTTTCGCTATTATGAGAGCGGTTATCCGTTTGAGTACTATATGGTTCGCTTTTTCTACAACGAGCATCGCAAAATCGAGATCGGGGCCGCTGACCCGGCGAATACGCCAAATCCGGTAAAATAGATGAATTTCCGCACCCTCAATAACGCCCTCAGTATGTAGAAGTTCCACCATATGCTGAGGGTGTTTGATTCACTCCCCCCTCCCTGTTGTCCTTCGTTGTCATTCTAATGCACTGTAATTGAAAGATAATTTATCATCGCTGTTTCTTGGAGACTCTTGGCATGACGCTTGCCTTATACCAACTTTACAAGAGTAAGTAATTCCACAATAACCCGTTAACTCAGGACAAAAGGAGAACAGCATGCAACTCAAAAAACACTCGCTGGCATTTTGCACAATGTTTCTACTCGGTACGGCATCATTCATGGGTGGATGCGCAACAACTGGTATGGATCGTTCCGAAAGAACGTCCAATTCCATCAAAGACGTAGACAGTGAAATCAAAAAATTTATTGTACAGACGGATCTTACTAATAAGTCGCTGGATGCATTGGTCATTGCCGGAAACCCGAATCTGAAAAAATCGTTCAACACCTATTCTGACGAGCTCGACAAGCTTGACCATGAGGGGAAACGAGTACTAAAGCGCATGGCTGAAATGAAAGAACACAGCAAGGAATATTTTGAAGAGTGGGATAAACAGGGAACTGCCTATAAAAACCCTGAACTCAGCGCACTGAGCGAAGAGCGTCGCAGCAAGCTGGCAGAAATCTACGCACGAGTTCCCGCAGCGGGCGCAGGGGTGAGGAGTTCATATCTTTCGTACATGAATAACCTGAAGGAAATCAAGCTGTACCTGTCCAATGATTTAACGCCGAAAGGCATTGAAACGGTAACCCCCATTGCAAAAAGAGCAGTCGAGGATATGGATGCTTTAAAGGTGTCGCTTCAACCGGTAGTGGTTGCCTTGGATGAAATCAAGGCTGAATTATATACCGGTAAAAAGTAGGTTTTGACCCGGCTGCTCAACCAGTTTGTTAATTTAAAGACCCGCTCCGGCGGGTCTTCTCAATTTATGTCGGTTTGCTGAATGCAATGTAGAGTTTTGGAAGGTGCGGAACGTACAAAAAAAA
The DNA here is from genome assembly GCA_025355325.1 of Geobacteraceae bacterium. Classification (GTDB taxonomy): domain Bacteria; phylum Desulfobacterota; class Desulfuromonadia; order Geobacterales; family Pseudopelobacteraceae; genus JACRCG01. The sequence goes on along the minus strand of JANXZX010000106.1, from coordinate 989 downwards.
CGCGGCAAACGACTTCAAATCTACCAGGAGTAAGGAGATTAATCATGTTGTGGACTATCTGTATGGTGCTGATATTGCTGTGGCTGTTGGGTTTGGTAACTTCTTATACGATGGGCGGGCTGATCCACATCCTGCTCGTGATTGCGATCATAGTTGTGCTGGTACGCATTATTCAGGGGCGGAGGGTGCTGTAACCGGCCAGGTCGCAATGCTGGTTAATGGCCGAATTTATTTGACCAAAGCTTTGACCACACACTTGAACGCATGCGTACTGTTTTGAATAGTTGCGAACAGAACCAACAAAGAAGCAAGGTGAGTGTGTTTATTTGTGTTATATATCAGCTTGTTAAGATTAGTACATTTTTGTTTGAAGTTGGAACCTTGATTCCGAATCCCGTTTCCCGCTCCAAAAGAAATTCAGGACTCAGGCTTAATTGCTTAAGTCCTTTTTTTGTTCGTTCAACCTTTTGTGCAACCGCAAATATGCGGTAACTATAATTGAGGGCCAGCCAAGCAACCTGTTTGATCAACGATGTTTTAATTTTATTTACACTCGAATAATCAGGATGTTGCTTTCCGGAAATCCAATAAATCATTTCCGGCGCATTTGTTGCTGAAACAATTTCAGTCCGGGAAGCAATTATTCCATGCATCATTGTCTAATTTGATGCAATCACCATCGTTAGTGGATATAATTCATACCTGAGCTTGATTGCGATGCCGATTCAGGAATCTCATCGGTCTGGAGTTGGCCCACAAAATCAAGGTGGGCACTGAAGTCAATATAATCCCGTAAGTCAGGTTAAAATATTTATGGTAGTGATTGTTGGTTACTTAAAAATGATTACGCATCTAAAGGAGCAAAAATGAAACCAGGATTTTCTGATGTGTTGATTGGTCTACAGTACGGCGACGAAGGGAAAGCGAGGATCATTGACGTAATTGCTGATGAGTATGACATCATCGCCCGTTTTAACGGTGGCTCAAAT
>JANXZX010000099.1 GCA_025355325.1 Geobacteraceae bacterium | reverse complement strand
TACAGATCGCCGCTTATACCTTCACCTACCTCGACCGGACCGTCAGAAAACTCTGCGGCGCCTTTATGAAGCAGCATGCCGTCAGCACCATTCCGAATCGCCATCGCGAGCTGATGCGCCAGTCGTACTATCTGGGGGCGGTCGGCACAATCACCACCCGTCTGAGAGAGCAGAAGACGCAGACACCTGTCACCGTCGGAGCACTGGTTCCGGTTAAGGAGGGGCTGATCAGGCAGGCAATGAGCGAGATCGGCACCATAAGAACCATGCACAGCCGCAGAAGCTACATCAATGCGGATGCCTATACCAGAGGACAGACGGACGGCAGACAGGTGGGCATTCACCACGGAATTACCGGTGGGTCTTCGCCGCACGGCATCGACCGCCGTCACCCGCAGTAACGCTCTATTTCTTCAGTAAACCCGAAACTGATTTAATCCGCTATTGATATTTTGATGCGCAATTTTGCATATCAATTTTCTCAAAATACCGTTATAAAAATAGTAACTTTAGTAGATTTATCGTTACTTTAACCCGCTTAATTAATCATTATATCAGTTTCAATCACAGAGAAGATTCTATTCTGGAAATTCGCCGGAGAAAGTTTCATGGACCACAGTCGGCACGGGAAGCAGGTTCTGCTTTACGCTGCCGGGAGGAAAATATAGTGAAAACCATCACCATCGTCATAAGCATTCTGCTTATCCTGTTGTGCGGCACTTCCCCATATGCTGATGAACAGCGGGTCGTCAGGGTGGGAGCGTTCAATTACTATCCCGGAATTTTCAAGGATACGGATGGACAGGTAAAAGGATTCTACGTTGATGCCCTGGCTGATATTGCTCAACGGGAAAATATCCGTTTCGAGTATGTGTATGGCTCCTGGAGTTCGGGGCTTGACCGGCTGAAATCCGGCGAGGTGGATGTACTCACCAGTGTTGCTTACACTCCGGAACGAGCTAAGCTCATGGATTACGCCTCAACACCTCTTTTAACCGTGTGGGGGGAACTCTATGCGCCGCTGCAATCGGACATTGACCGCATCCGCGATGTCCAGGGCAAAAAAATTGCCGTAATGAAGGGCGACATAAATGCACGGCATTTCATCGATCTGGTGAAAAAATTCGATATCAGCTGCAACTTTATTGAGATGCCCGGTTTCGATGATGTGTTTAAGGCTATCGCATCAAAACAGGTAGATGCCGGGGTTGCCAACAGCACCTTTGGAGCGGCCAAACAGAAGGAATATGAACTCCGCTCCACCGGGGTGATATTCAACCCCTTTGATATTTTCTTTACCGTAAGCAAAGGAAAAAACCAGGATTTGCTGGCTCTGTTCGACAACTATCTCAACAGCTGGCGACATGATAAAAATTCAGTCTTCAATCAGTCGCGCCAAAAATGGTCGCATGGCACCATCGGCACGATGAAAATCATCCCACGCTGGACCTACAACATTTCTCTGGCACTTGGTGCCCTGATTCTTGTCTCTGTTGCATTCATTGCTTTTCTCAAACGCGAGGTACGCAGGAAAACACTGGCCATTACAGAGTCAAAGGAAAAGTATAAAGTCATTTCAGCCCGTCAGAATGCGATCCTGGCGGCGGTGCCAGATATCATAATGGAGGTTGACACCTCTATGGTTTATACTTGGTCAAATCAGGCCGGGTATGATTTTTTTGGCGATGATGTTATCGGCAAATCATGCGTGTCATATTTTGTAGACGAACAAAGCACTTCCGAACTAGTGCGACCGTTATTCGACGGGAAAGAAAAGGTACTGTATGTCGAGAGTTGGCAACGCCGCAATGACGGCGAGGTTCGGCTTCTGGCATGGTGGTGCAAAGCGCTTGAAGATGAATCCGGCACCATAACGGGCACATTATCGACTGCGCGGGATATTACCGGGCAAAAGCAGAATGAGGAAGCATTACAGAAACATCTTATTGCCTTGACCCTGCCGTTGGATGACCCCGCAGGCATCCAGTTTTCAGACCTCTTCAATTTATCGGAGATCCAGCGGATTCAGGATGATTTCGCTCAAGCCACCGGGGTGGCATCGATCATTACGACTCCTGACGGCACCCCGATAACAAATCCCAGCAACTTCAGCCGGTTATGCAGCGAAATAATCCGCAAGTCGGAGAAGGGCTGTGCAAACTGTTTGAAATCTGACGCCGCGATTGGTCAATTTAACACAAACGGGCCGATAATTCAGCGCTGCCTGAGCGGCGGGCTTTGGGACGCCGGCGCCGCTCTCTCAATTGGCGGCAGACATATTGCCAACTGGCTGATCGGCCAGGTCAAAAATGAAGAGCAGGACGACGAAAAAATGCTTGAGTACGCTGACGAAATCGGTGTTGACCGGGAGCTGTTCAGGGCTGCTCTTGCAGAAGTGCCTAATATGTCGAAAGAACAGTTTGAAAAGGTTGCTTCAGCGCTTTACTCATTTGCCAATGAATTATCTCAGAAAGCCTACCAGAATATTCAGCAGGCTCGATTTATTACCGAACGAAAAAAAATAGAACATGAGCTTCAGAGCAAAAACGAAGAGCTTGAGCGCTTCACGTACACGGTCTCGCACGATCTTAAAAGCCCACTGATCACCATCCAGAGTTATTCCGGAATGATCTTGAAGGATATGGATACAGAAAATTATGAACGGGCCAGGGCTGACATCAAACGGATTGAAGCTGCAGCGGCAAAGATGTCCGACCTTCTCAACGATCTGCTGGAATTATCCCGTATCGGAAGAGCAATGAATACAACTTCACAGATAGATATGAACCGACTGGTAAAGGATACGCTGGAGCAAATAGCCGGGTCGATAGGCCAGAGTCAAGTTGAGATCATGGTACAGCCGGATTTGCCGACCGTACGTGGCGACCAGAAACGTATTGCAGAGGTAATGCAGAATCTGATTGAAAACGCCATTAAGTACATGGGAGATCAAACAAAACCCCGAATTGAGATCGGCACCAGACAGGACAGTGGCGAGCTAGTGTTCTTCGTGAGTGACAATGGTAAAGGCATTGATCCGCTCTACCACGAAAACATCTTTGGTCTTTTCAACAAACTTGATACCAAAAGTCAGGGAACCGGGGTGGGATTAGCCCTTGTCAAACGGGTCATTGAACTTCATGGTGGCAAGGTCTGGGTTGAGTCGGAAGGAACGGGTAACGGAAGCAGATTCTGTTTTACAGTAGGGATAATAAACTGAATATACCGAAATCCAGACACGTATAAATGATAACAATCGGAGACAACAGTATGAACGGCGAAGCACTAACAATTTTACTGGTGGAAGACAATCTTGATCATGCAGAGCTGGTAATGCGCAACATGGAGGACTCGCTGGTAGCCAACACCATCATCCATGTCGAGGATGGAGAAGCTGCGTTGGATTATCTGTTTGGGAGGCATAAATATGCTGATCGAACGCAGTTTCCCATGCCCCACCTGATGCTGCTTGATCTGCGCCTGCCCAAAATAGACGGGCTTGAAGTGCTTAAAGAGGTGAAAAGTGACCCTATACTGCGAGCCCTGCCGGTTGTTATCCTGACTTCATCCGATGCTGAACGGGATCTGGTAAAAGCGCATGAGTACCATGCAAACAGCTACATAACCAAGCCGGTGGATTTCAACCAATTCAGCAACCTTCTGAAAGATCTGGGTTTCTACTGGCTGGCCTGGAACAGACGTCCATGGTAACAGGATCTCCGGTAACGAATCGTAGGAGTCACTCATGTTGACAGATAACTGCTCAGCACCGCTTATATTAATTGTTGAAGACGACTGTAACCACGCCGATCTGATTCGACGTTGTTTTGAAGACTCGCCTGATGAGTATCGGCTTGAATTTGAAGCCTCCGTTTCCGGTGCAAAAAACGCCATAGAGAAGCACATTCCGGACCTTATTCTCACAGACTTTCGCCTGCCTGACGGCTTTGGCAGTGATTTAGTCTCGACGGCAGACAGACGGTGCCCGGTTATCATAATGACTTCGCACGGCAATGAAAACATTGCCGTGGAATCAATGAAAATCGGTGCCAACGATTACATAGTAAAATCACCGGAAGTTTTTGAACAACTGCCCGGCACCGTCAAATACTCATTAATGTCATGGGAACTGATTATGGCGCGGCGACTGGCAATTGATGCTGACCTGCGCGCTAAGAACGATTGGGAGCGCACCTTCGATGCGGTTCCCGACCTGATTTCCATTATAGATCTCAACCACACCATAACCCGCGTAAACAAAGCTATGGCAGATTGTTGCGGGTTATCTCCGAAAGAACTGATTGGCCGGAAATGTTACGAAGTCATGCACGGCACGCCACATCACCATCCCTGCTGTCCTCATGCGGAACTAATTCAAGATGGTTTAGAAGATACGAAACAAATTGAAGAAAAACGCCTTGAACGCACCTTCGATATCACAGTATCTCCGCTCCACGACGCCGACGGCCAATTGACTGCCTGCGTACACATTGCCCGTGACATCTCCGAACGCAAACGAACAGAAGAAGAAAACACCAAACTGGAAGCACAGCTCCATCAAGCGCAAAAAATGGAATCTGTCGGCCGTCTGGCGGGAGGTGTGGCCCATGACTTCAACAACTTGCTGACTGTAATCCTCGGCAATACCTACCTGTCGCTTATGGATGTTGACCCCAGCCAACCGCTCCACGGATATATTTCGTCAATAAAAACTGCAGCTGAAAAATCCGCTGATCTTACTCATCAACTGCTGACTTTTGCCCGCAAACAGACTATCGCACCCAAAGTGCTTGATCTGAATGAATCCGTGAGCGGAATGCTCAAAATGCTGCAACGCCTTATCAGTGAGGACATTAATCTCAGCTGGCAGCCGGCAGCCAATCTGTGGCCCGTCAGGACAGACCCTTCCCAGATCGACCAGATTCTAGCCAATCTGTGCGTCAACGCCCGTGACTCCATAGCAGACATTGGAAAAATCACCATCAAAACGGAGAATTCCATCCTTGATGAGAGCTACTGTTCGCAACATACAGATTTTATCCCCGGCCAGTTTGAATTCGTAAAGCTCACGATTAACGATGACGGCTGTGGAATGGATAAAGAGACTCTGACCAAAATCTTTGAGCCATTCTTCACGACAAAAGAGCTCGGCAAAGGGACAGGTCTAGGCCTGGCCACGGTGTACGGCATCGTCAAGCAAAACAATGGTTTTATAAATGTTTACAGCGAACCGGGAATGGGGACAACCTTTGCGATCTACCTGCCTCGATACGGGGGCGATGTCTCACAGGCTCAAGATGAAGCCACTATCGAACTTTCCTTGGGCGGTCAGGAAACGATCCTGCTGGTGGAAGACGAGTTGGCAATTTTGAATATCACCACGACGATTCTTACCAGGCTTGGCTATAGTGTGCTAAAAGCAAATTCTCCGGGTGAAGCCGTCGCGCTTGCCGGGGAGCACGGCGAGAGAATTCACCTGCTTTTGACCGACATGGTTATGCCGGAAATGAACGGCCTGGATCTCTCAATAAACCTGCAGGCCCGCTATCCAAAACTCAAGTGCCTGTTCATGTCAGGATACACAGCCGATGTAATCGGTCGCTACGGCATGCTCGACGAGGGCTTGAATTTCATCAACAAACCGTTCTCACTGCCCGATTTAGCCGCCAAGGTGCGCGAAGTTCTTGATAGCTAATAAAAAATAAGAGATACTGTCCGGCACACATTCATGAGATTCGGGTCATTTTTTTGTTTACACATAAAGAGTTAATGTAGTTGTCAGGCCGAAACATTGAGGGGATAAAAAATGAGTTTTTCCATTGAACTCCGTTACCAAATTTGCCAGCAGCCCATCGAGCTGCCGGTTTTCAATCCTGTTGCCCTGCAGTTGCTCCAACTGCTTGCTAATCCTGATACTGAAATCAATGAGGTTATCAAGATTATCAACAAGGATCCGGGCTTGTCGATTCAGATACTCAGAATGGCAAATTCATCTGCGTATGCAGGGCGCTACAAATCAGAAACCATCAAGGATGCCGTAAGCCGGCTGGGCGTCAAGCAGATTACCAACCTGGCCATGGCCGCTTCACAGGCGGCACTTCATACATCCAGTATTGCAGTAGTAAACGAAATGATGCATTCCCTTTGGCTCCATTCACACGCCTGCGCAGTTGGCTGCCAGACACTGGCCATCAGCACCGGCTATGGCGGGGCAGCAGACCAGGCCTACCTTGCCGGTCTTCTCCACGACATTGGCAAACTTTACCTCCTGAAGGCAATGGAGCAGATCTACCTGAAAGGTGAGATCGAATTCGAGCTGGACAGTGAAACACTTCTGGACGTTTTTTCCGACATGCATGTTGAACAAGGGCTCCGTATCATGGACTTCTGGGATCTTCCCTCGATATACTGTCACATAGTGGCTAAACATCACGTCGACAATTTTGAGCAGGATGACATCCTGCTGTCGATTGTCCGTCTGGTTAATTTTATGAGCACGCAGTTTGATTTGAACTCATACCCACGGTTTGTCCAACCACTGGATGCTCTGCCGGAAATGGCCATCTTAAATGTAAATGACGAAACTCTTGAGGAGCTTGAGGCAGCAATGAAAAGTTCCGAAGAATAGACATTTCTATTGAATTTATTCCAGACCTTTACACCAACAGGATATTATGAATATTTCTGATCTATACCAAACCCGAATACATAAGACCTTTGACGAGGATAATGTGGAAATCGCCTCTATTTTGAAAGCATCTTCAAAAAAGACGCTCAAGCTTATCAACTATTACAAAGGGCTTCCCCTCTCTTATCCCGCATCCATACGTTCAGTTGACAGAGGCACTGTTGACCTGGATGTACAGGCGGAACAGGCTTTTACCATTGAAAAAAACCGCTCCGTCTTCATACGAAGCCCACTTTTCAAACATGACGTGCTGGCCCAGGTTCAATATGTCAATGTCAGGAAAAAGGCAGCAACATTCGTTAAATTTTCATATGTGGAAATAATGGCAGAGCGGAGAAACTTCATCCGGATGGAATTGGAGCCGTCTCCGGATGCAACAATTGAGTCACCACTGGGAACCGTTGAAGGTACGCTGCATGACATATCCCTTACCGGTGTAAATGTTTTGCTTGTAAACCATTATCCGCTCGCAATAGATGCTGAAGCATTAATCCGGTTCAGCCTCATAAGTTTTGAACATGACATCCATCTCAAAGTAAGTGTTCCGGCCAAACTTGTTGCCATTAAAGATGGCTCCCTTCCTTTCAGTTATAGATTTAGCATCGACCCCGACAAGTTTCTTGAACGTAAGTTGTCTCAATATATTTTCAAGAGACAAATCGAAATTATAAAAGAGATAAAGGAAGCTGTTTCCAGTGACTGACAGGACAGAGGCATGTTACTTCAAAACCGGTATTGAATTTATCAACCGAATGGGTTATAAGGTCGGACTCAATTATTCCGGCTTCACAAGAAGGAAGCCACACTGTTTAAATCTGTAACAAGCCAGCCAGTCAAATAAATCAGTAACTTACCAACACGGAGAGGTGTCCGAGTGGTCGATGGTGCCTGACTCGAAATCAGGTGTACGGCAACGTACCTAGGGTTCGAATCCCTACCTCTCCGCCACAAAAACAATAGGTTACAGCCTTACCGCTGTAGCCTTTTTGTTTATCCACTATTTATGTATCCCCTGATGTATCCCCCGACACTCTTGCAAGGACTTAAAAACCAGCCAGAAAAACAAACAGATGATTATGTTTAGCTACACTTCCGGCCCGAAGGTCAACCCAACACACATTAGCAGGCTGCAAACACCATCAAGCGAACTCAGCTCTCGCAATGATCATATGTTAACAGAGTAAAAGTACCCTGCCACAGGGGGGGGGAACCGTTCGGCGCGGACAGGCGGAAGTCTCATACAAATTAATCTCAATTTTGAGAGTACAAGCACCTTGACCTTACCCCTTCAGTAGTACCAGTTTTAACTTAGGTTTTTCGGCCTTTTGTTCTTTTTCAAATGTTCTTGCAAACTCAGTTGGTGCCAGGCCATTCAGTGAACTATGCGGCCTTTCGGAGTTGTAATCTTGCCGCCACGTTTCAATGATTTTCTGGGCGCTGTGCAAATTGACGAAGACGTTGTCGTTCAGGCATTCATCACGGAATTTGCCGTTAAAGCTTTCGATGAATGCGTTCTGAGTCGGCTTTCCCGGCTGAATGAATCTGAGCTTTACGTCATTCTCAAAAGCCCAAAGATCAAGCGCCTTACTGATGAACTCTGGCCCGTTGTCAACTGTGATGGTTTCAGGCAATCCACGGGTCAGTGCAATCCGCTCAAGGACTCTGGTTACTCGTTTCCCTGTTAGTGAATGATCGACTTCAAGCACCGGACATTCACGGCTAAAATCATCGACAACGGTCAATACTCGGAAGCGCCTGCTATTGTATAGGCTGTCAGATACGAAATCCATGGACCAGTGCTGGTTGATCCGTTCCGGCCTGTCCATGACCACCCTGAGATGACTGATGCGCTTTTTACGTTTCTTCAGCCGCAGAGAGAGCCCTTCTTCACGGTAAAGACGTTCAGTGCGCTTGTGGTTGATCAGATGGCCTTCCCTGCGCAACAACGTGTGCAGCCGGGGAGAACCGAATTTACGTCGTTGTTCAGCGAGTTCACGCAGACGTGATCTGATCTCGGCATCGTTATTTGGCTTCGCCTGGTACCGGCAACTGCTCCGGCACAGCCCGACAATTATGCAGGCCTGTCTCTCGCTGAACTGAAACCCCTCTTTGAGGTGGATCACAATGCTCCGACGGGCAGCAGGCGTTACCACTTTTTTGAAAGAACGTCCTTGATAGCCCTGTTTTCAAGCATGGTATCGGCCAGCATCTGCTTCAATTTCTTGTTCTCGTCTTCAAGTACCTTCAGGCGCTTGGCTTCAGAGACTTCCATGCCGCCGTACTTGCTTCGCCAGTTGTAGAAAGTAGCATCGCTAATGCCATGCATGCGGCAAAGGTCAACGATCTTCATTCCGGCCTGAGCCTGTTTCAGAATGCCAATGATCTGTTCTTCAGTGAATCGACTTGGTTTCATGTCTAGTCTCCTTCGAGAGTTTCTAGACCGAAATCACTAAGTTTGCAATGGTTCAGTTTTCAGGGGAAAGGTCAACCTGATTATAAATCGGTGGGGTTATATAGAGCGCAAAGGCGCATGTCTCGCTATGTGACAGCATCAATGACGTATGAATATTGTCCACATAGATGCTCACATATTGGGTGAGTCACACAGCGTTAATTCTAAATCCTAGTTATATTATTCTGTTGGAATATTTCATTTAAGAGTTCGAATCCTTTTGAGAAATAAATATTGCATATTTTGTTTGCTGTATCTTTTTCTCCGGCATCATAGAGAGCTTGAACAATTGCTTTAATATCCTCTGTTTTATAATATGGATACGTCCCAGCATTCAACATTTTGAGATACAAATCACCAACAAATGTAGGTGACTTGGAGACATGCTTGTGAAGATATTTTATAAAAGTGCCAGACGTCCAATTATCATCAAATGATGTAGCAGAAATCTGTAACCATCCATAAACATCATCGTCAATAGTATCAACAAGGGCGAGCCACTTTGCTAAGTTTGATGATATGTTTCGATATGAATCTTTCTCAAGATTTGGAACTACTTTTTGAATTATCGCTTTCCATAAGGGCTTAATCTTTTGCCCAAGTTCAACATTGCCTTTGTCTCTGAAAGTCCATAAAAAGTTAACAAGGTCTGATAGATAATTATCATTTTCGGCTTCTAACACCTTATATATTAAACCATTTACATCAGCCAAGTCATCCCACCCCGCTAAATACCCGATGGCAATATTCTGAATCAGCTTGTCAGCAACATGCTTATCATCGAATGAGCAAGACAACCCTTTTTCATAATGTCCGTTATCACGCAGAAGCTTATAAATATCTACATACACGGTTGATGTCATTACAATATACCCAAGGAAAGCGGCTTCCCAGTGCTTATCGCTCTCATTGTCAAATATTCTATTAATATTGTTAGCTATCCATTGCTTATCAAGATAATCTAGGTTCGGTAGGTACCAACCAACAACTGTTGAAAATTCTAAGTCCGGTTCAATTGTTTTATCAAGACGCTTAGTGAACTCGGACTTAATCGATTCTACCCACCTGTCCTCTCTGTCCCCACAATAAAGACGGGCGTATCGCAGTGAATAATTTATGGCAGCAACGAATACCCTACCCTTTGATGAATTCATAACTGAAGTCACAAGGTCATTCATTACGTTTAAATCACCCTTAACATTTTCAAGTAGAAGTAACAGTATTTGTTCTGCTATTGGCAAAAGGTCTGCGGAGAAAGCATGCTTATCATTCTTTGTGCCTTCCTGAATGAGGTCTGCAATCGTATTTGCAATCCAGCGATTATAATCATTCGCACCTTCTTTCTTTTCTTCACTCCAAAAGGCTCCGTCATCTAATAGTTGCTTCATAAATGGCAACAGTTCGTTCCAATTAAAATCCCTATTATTTCTCCATGCCTCCTCAAACCCTCTTAAAATCTCGTGTTGGTATTTTCGAGGTATAGAATTGAACTGAGTCAAATCAGTTGAAAATCTAACAGGATCATCAGACACAAACTTTCTAACAGAAGATGCGAGGTTTACTCTGGTAAAACCAGTCCATGAAGAACCCTCCTCTTCTTTATAGGAGTTTATGTAAGCTGCTATTTCATTATTTGACTTATTCTTGAACTCGTCCTCATCTATTGGGCTAACATCCTGTACAAAACCAACTCCAGATGACCAGTAATGAAAACCGGGATGTTCTATTATCGCGTTATTTACTGAATTATACGCGTCGTAGCGTCGTTTAACTTCGGCATTTCCAGTGTCGAGTAAAGCAAGGAGCCACTCTTTTTTATAATAAGCTTTAATATTTTCTTCTTTCTCCGTTTTACCTGAAACTTCATCAGAAAAAACATAGGTCTGATGTTCAATCCAGCCAAGGATAATTTCAATCTGTGTTTCATTAAAACTAGTGCAGTGAGCTTTGAAAAGTTCATATAGCTCATGGATGCACGGGGTATTAAGTGGGTTATTGGCAATATTCCATAATAATTGGGACAGTGAATTATAGTGATAATTTATTAGATGAAACGCCATACGATTGAATATAGCAAACTCTTCATTCAGAAGACCATTTACTATAGGCTCAACTCCACTTGGGTCTGCCGCCTCTAACATGTCTCGCAAGAAACAAACAAGCTGACACTCATATCTATCCGGGAAGCTTGTCTGTTCATGGTCTTCTATCGTAGGTATCCATACAAAGTTGAACTGAGATTTATCTATCCTCAATATTTCCTGCATTTTTGTTATTGCAACTTTGGCAGCCTCAATAGCGCATATTTCAGCAATACCCTTCTTATTGTTATCCAAAATCTCCTTCAGGTAATAAGAGTCTATAACTGAAATGAAATCATGAGAGTATCTATCATCTGATTTAATGAAGTGCAAAATCACTTCCAGCAGGGCTAATATCAACTCCTTTGCACCTTCTCGAATCAATTTCGGTAGAAATAGCTTGCCTATTTCATCATCCAATAGCGATGTACCAATGCTTGGTTGTAGTGAGTCCTTAATAAATTGGATATGATGAGAGCCAATATACTCAATGGGAAGGCGCGAGAGGGTTTGTAAAAGCTTCCAGTCGGTTCTGTAATTATCAATTCTTTTACCGTTCTCACGGTACGCTATAATTCCATCGACAATTTCAAGCAGCAACTTGGAAACTTCATTGCGCGGGCATTCTTCGTTTTTAGCTGCCATGTTTTCAAGAGCGTCTAAAACGTTCCAGTGTGGAATTGTGTAACTACCCTTCTTAGTTGGCACTTCTTGAGGTTTAGGGTTGTTTTTAGGGTTGAAGTATCCAGCATCATTTAGTGCATCTAACCATTCGAGAGGTTTAGAGGCCGCTGCCAGCTGCTTGAAAAAGTGATCTTCCAAACTCTTATCGTTTCTTATTCTCTGGAGTGTAGTTGTAATTTTATCTGCGCACATGTCTATTCCACCGCCTCGTCAATTAATCGAGCCGCTTCATGCAAATACCCTGTTACTTGATTTATTTCTTCATTCCAATGTTTGAGTACCTCTGTGAGTTGACTAAACCCAATTGCATCCTTCTCATACCCCAGGATGTTAATGTCAAGGTCATTATAGTATTCTTGTTCGTAGCTAAGAATGTTTTCCTCACCGCTATAGAATGCAGAGAGCATAAAATGCCTTGGAGCTAACGCCATATTTCTTTTATTATCCCGAAGTATAAAATCCAGTATTTCAAACTCTGTAACGCCATACCCCAAGAAAAGAACTGTATACTCTCGAAATATTCGGTTTAGAAATCTTCTGAACTCCGGCTCTTGCGTATACCTTTTCATGTATGAAGAGACAGTAAATATCAGAGAGGTTCTATCCATGACAGAACCATGAATATGGTACAAGTTTGTGCTATCCAACCTATCAGCACTAAAATCAGAAGATTGGTATATAATGTTGGGTTGATTAAATGATTTGTCAAAATGTGTGTCTGCATTGGTGGTTATAAACAAGCCTCTTAACTTATATATTTCATCATAGATATTAGGGGATTTAACTACAGTCCCTTCCAATAACGAAATGTTTAGCTCTTCATAAAACACATCTGCAAGGTGGTTTTTGTGGAAGAGGTGATAACATATTGTTATTGTTTTCTTATGGTCAGAAATCTGAGAAAGGGTTTCATTCTCCTTATAGTTAATAATTCGTTCCCTATGGCACCTACTGACTAGGTTTTTGGCAAGTGTATCCCATCCATGGCACCCTACCAACCTTGACACTCCTGCACCGATAAAGACGGCCAAAGAATTATTATTAACAGCAACCCTTATTTCATCAGGGACTTCAGGTATTCGTTGAATGCCATCACTCATTCAAATTCCCTCTCATTGTAGATGCCGTATAATTATGTCCAAATCCAACGTATTACGCCTTAATGCTTATCACACTAATACAAGCTCAACAAACACAATATTGACCCCCACTTGTTGCGGAATAAGCAGGTTGCCATGCGATATGCCTAGGGAATGAGAATAATCAATCATCAAGCGGCGCACACCTTCAGGACGCTTCAGCCCACTGCCGACAGCCTCTACCTCATCCTTATCCTCAGATACACCCCCATCACCCATTAAGAATAACATGGCGACAGACAGGCACATTACTGCGGATGATCCCGATGAGCTCAGCTCTGATTCAGTAGTGCGGGTTACTGCTTTTATCGCTCTGTTCCAGGCAGTTATCTGTCAAAGCATATCCATACTATGTCTTTTTAGTTGTACGGTCTTGATCAGCTTAATCGGCGGGCGCTCCAGTGGTCCATTAACAATATAGTCGGCAATAGCAGGTACGTTGCAAGAAGTAACATCTGATAGGCATAGAACATGGGTTAATTCGAGATTAAGTCATGTAGATACCTATGTGGGGCTGAAACTGTTCATGTAGGCTCAGTGTTTG
>JANXZX010000076.1 GCA_025355325.1 Geobacteraceae bacterium | reverse complement strand
CCTTCGGCCACCCTCTCCCTGAGGGAGAGGGGATACATTTTTCCTTCTCCCTCAGGGAGAAGTTGCCTCGTAGGGGCGGATGAGGGGTGCTTTTGACTTTAGATGCACAAATCGAACACGACACCCCTTCCCTTGACAGTGACAATATCTGCGATACAATTCAAAAGGCCTACTGTCACATTGAACGTTATATGAAGGACGTTTCCAATGGATTTTTCCAAAATTCAGCATACATTTACTGTCGTTCCGTCTCTAACCGAAGAGCTGGCGGCACTCCAGCGTATTGCTTATAACCTGTGGTGGTGCTGGGAAATCGATGCTATCAACCTGTTTCGCAGGCTGGACAGTGACCTGTGGAAATCAACCCGTCACAATCCGGTTGAAATGTTGGGTATCCTGCAACAGACCATGCTGGATGGACTGATAAACGACGAAGGTTTCATGGCCCACCTGAAAAAAGTGGACGAGAAACTGACTGAATATCTTGAGGCAAAGACCTGGTTCCAGAATGCCTTCAACGGTAATTCAAGGATGAAGGTTGCCTATTTTTCGATGGAATTCGGTCTGCATGAGTCACTGCCGATCTATTCGGGCGGCCTCGGTATTCTGGCGGGGGATCATCTGAAATCCGCCTCCGACCTTGGACTGCCGCTGGTAGGAGTAGGGCTGCTCTACCGTCAGGGGTATTTCCGTCAGTATCTCAATAATGAAGGGTGGCAGCAGGAATATTACCCGGAGAACGATTTCTACAACCTGCCGCTGACACTGGAGCGTGATGAAAACGGCAAGCCTCTGCTGTTTGAAATGGATTTCGGCCCTCGAAGATTCAAGGTGCACACCTGGCGGGTGCAGGTCGGTCGCGTGCCGCTTTATCTGCTGGATACCAACCTGGAGGAAAACAGCCCGGAAGATCGGCTGATTACGGCCCAGCTCTATTTCGGCGACAAAGAGATGCGCATGGTTCAGGAAATTCTGCTCGGGGTCGGCGGAATCCGTGCCCTGCGGGCTCTGGGGATCATTCCCAGTATCAGCCATATGAACGAGGGGCATGCTGCCTTCATGGCGCTGGAACGTATCCGTCTGCTGATGGAGAAGCGGGGCGTGCGCTTTAACGAGGCGAGTGAGATTGTCCGCGCAGGCAGTGTTTTTACTACCCATACACCGGTTGAGGCCGGGATTGATCACTTTCCGCCGGAGCTTGTCGATAAGTATTTCAGCCGTTATTACAAATCTTTTGGTATTTCCCACGATGAATTTATGGGGCTGGGCCGCCAGAATCCGGGTAACCTGCAGGAATCATTCTGTATGGCGGTGCTGGCGCTCAAACTCGCCGGGCATGCCAATGGCGTCAGTCAACTGCATGGAGAAGTCTCGCGCAAAATGTGGCGCAATGCCTGGCCGGAACTTCCTCTGGAGCAGGTGCCGTTAACCTCGATCACCAACGGCGTACATACTCCGACCTGGATGTCCAATCATATGGCCAGCCTGCTGGTGCGCTATCTCGGAACCCGCTGGATGGACGATCCAACCAACCACAGCGTATGGCACCGCATCTCTAAAATTCCGGATACAGAACTGTGGCGAACCCAGCAGAGCTGCCGTGAAAAGCTGGTTGACTTTGCCCGGAAACGGCTCAAGGAACAGTTAATCAAGGTGGGCGCCACCTTTAAGGAAATTGCTACCGCCGAAGAGGTTCTTGACCCGGAGGTGCTGACGATAGGCTTTGCCCGGCGCTTTGCGGCCTACAAGCGTGGAACGCTGCTATTGCGCGATCTTGACCGGTTAGCCGCCATCCTCAATAATCCGACAATGCCGGTGCAGTTCATTTTTGCCGGGAAAGCCCACCCGCAGGATCAGGATGGAAAAGAGCTGATTCGCCAGATTGTACAGGCGTCCCACCAGGAACGGTTCCGTCATCGCATCGTTTTTATTGAGGACTACGACATTGAAGTGGCGCGCCATCTGGTTCAGGGCGTCGATGTATGGCTCAATACCCCGCTTCGGCCAATGGAGGCCAGCGGCACCAGCGGCATGAAGGTCGCCTTCAACGGTGGCCTCAATCTGAGTGTTCTGGACGGGTGGTGGTGCGAGGGGTATCAGGGTAACAACGGCTGGGCTATCGGCAAGGGGGAAGTTTACGAAGATATCGAGTATCAGAATCAGGTGGAAGGGCGCGCGCTGTACGATCTGTTGGAAAAGGAGGTCATACCGCATTTTTACGAACGGGGGAGTGATGATATTCCGCGCTCATGGATTGCAACGATGAAAGCTTCGATGCAGAGCCTCTGTCCGGTGTTTTCAACTGACCGCATGGTGCAGGAATACACTAACCACTCCTACGTTCCTTCATATATCCAATGGAAGCGATTGGTAGCGGATGATCTTGCGCTGGCTCTTGATCTTGGCAAATGGAAGGAGCGTGTCTTCAAAGCCTGGCCGAAGGTGCGAATCATTCGCACCGAAGCGAATACGTCGGACGCCGTCGCCGTTGGCAGCGTGGTTCCGGTTTCTGCCAGTATCGATCTTGGAGATATTGCTGTGGACGACGTATCAGTTGAAGGGTATTTCGGGGTGCTTGACTCCACCGGTACAATAGTTGGCGGAGAAACTGTGGCGCTTAAGATGACGAGTGATCTCGGTAATGGTATTTTTGAGTTCGGCGGAGCGCTTGAATGCCGTTTCTGTGGTCGGCACGGTTTTATGCTGCGGGTTACGCCACACCATAAAATCATGGGTAACATCTATGAGCCGGGCTATCTGGTCTGGGGGTAGTGCAGGTAACAGCCGGCTTGGAAAGGGGCTGACATTATGAAAGAGATGAGAAATGTACAGAGAATTTCGTGTATTTCCAAGTGTTTGCTGTCTCACAACGGTTCAAAATACACCGGCATTCTGGAAGATATTTCGCTTGGCGGGGCCTTGGTAACGATTACTAATTCTCTGCCGTACGTTGTCCAGTTAGGCGATACGTGCAGTCTGCTCTTTTGCGATGACCCTAAGTCCTGCCCCGGTGAGTGCTACAGCACGGTCGTCCGAATTAGCTCGCCTAAAGTTGGCCTACGGTTTTTAAAAGAGCATTAAACAATGATGGAAACTAATTATTGTTTTGGCTAAAGTCTGATGTGGTTGCCAGCCTTTCTTGCAGCAATTCGTCGATGATTTCTTGTCGTGAGACCAGGCCGTTTTGCTCCAACACGTTCAATAGGGCTACGAACATTCTTTTAAAATCATTGCTCTCGCTGACGATTTGCATTGGTGATGGTAATTCGGTTTTTTCTTCGGCAAATTCTGCCAGGTCGTCACATTCCCCATAATTTTTTAGTTCCTCAATGTTGAATAAATTTCCAATTTCTGATGAGTCAGGTGTTGTCACTTTACCTTGAGGGATAAACCGATAATTGGAATCCGCCTCATCGTGGTCGTAGAATTTGGCCAAGAGGTGCGAAATTACGTAATCAGGCGCAACGAAGGATTTTATCACATAACCGGTTGTGAATGCGATCTCATCAATGGCAGAAAAATTGGATGGATCACTCATGGCAAGGCTGAGACGTCCGCCTTCCAGGCTGAATGGAAACACCTGATGCTTGATAGCCAGTTCACCGGAGAGTGCGTTGATGGTTTGCTCCGTCGTTTTATTGAGTTCTTCGGTGCTGACATGTGGCACGTACAGTTTTTCACTCAGAAGTTGCACAAGATCTCCTTCTTTCACGAAGCCCATTTTCACAAGACAACTGCCCAGCTTGATGCCGTGGGCCTTATGAACCTTGAGTGCCGTATCGAGTTGGTCAGGAGTTAAAGCGCCTTTACTAACAAGCAATTCTCCGATTCTCATGTGTGCCTCCGAAAAAAACAAAGTAACGTGTAAGCGAGGTGCTTATGCTAAAAATTTTATCGCTTATTTAGTTGTTTACTGTATTTGTATAGGATTTAAGCATATTAATGTTATTATGTCAATTACATAAAGTTGTTTAGAGTAACATTAGAAGTGCTATTAGGGGGGGGGTGGTAATCGATGAACAGGTGCATAGCAAACGCCGTGAAGCCTTTATTCAGGTTTCACGGCGTTAGATAGTATTCGGATGGTTCTGTGCCAGGTGTATTATTGGTTGTAACATGAGTTACAGGCTCAACCAAAAACCATATCAATTTGCTTGCATACTGTAGAAAATGTGTTTTAATCATCATTGATTCAAACTCACCGCCACCTGTGACGATACGGAATTATGTTATAAAGCTATTCTGGATGCACCCTGATTTTATGAAGGTGAATCACATGAAATTATCCGAGATAGTTGACATCGACGAATTACGAGCACTCTGTGAGAGCTTCACTGTTCAAACCAGTGCTGCGACTGCAATACTTGACCTTGACGGCACTGTTGTTATTGCCACTGGATGGCAGGAAATCTGTACCGGTTTCCACCGGGTTCACCCCGTGACTGCGCAAAGATGCCGGGAGAGTGATACTCTCCTTGCCGGTCAGTTGCGACAAGGTCAGCAGTATAACGTGTATAAATGCAAGAACGGTTTGGTAGATGTCGCCGTTCCGATCATCATAGAGGATGAACATATTGCAAATTTTTTTACCGGCCAGTTTTTCTTCGAGGCGCCTGACAGGGAGTATTTCATTCGCCAGGCGGATGAGTTTGGCTTTGATAAAGGCAAGTATATTGAGGCGCTTAACAGGGTACCGGTATTTTCCGAAGAACAGATTCGGGCTCTGATGGAATTCTTCACCCGTCTGACGCACATGATTGCAAAGATGGGTCTTGCTCAGAAGCGCCAGAATGAAATACAAGGGGAACTGGCTCTTAAACACCGCCAACTTGAGGAGTTGAACAGAACTCTTGAAAGCAGAGTCGATACTGCCATAGCTGAACTGCGGATAAAGGATCAGCAGATAATCCAACAGAACCGTCAGGCGGCTATGGGAGAGATGATCCACAACATTGCCCATCAGTGGAAACAGCCGCTCAACAATCTATCGCTTCTTATTCAGGCCATGTCTTTTGATTTCTCTGATGGCGCACTTACTCCTGATTCAATGGAAATTGAAATCAGAAAGTGCCTCGACCAGATCAGTTTCATGTCGCAGACTATTGATGACTTCAGGTATTTTTTCCGTGCAGATAAACAAAAAGAGCCTTTTGGTGTTTTTCAGAGCATTGAGCGCGCTCTACGCCTCCTGTCAGCAAGTCTGAAACATCATAATATCAAGATTGTTGTAGAGCCAGGAAGTGAGGTTAATGCAATCGGATACCCCAATGAATATTCACAAGTGCTCTTAAACATAGTGGGAAACGCACGGGACGTATTCATTGAGAAGAACATCGCCGCTCCGGTCATCAAAATAAAGGTTTTCAGCGATGCCGACCGGGCCGTGGTGCTGGTTAACGACAATGGTGGTGGCATTGCGCCGGATGTAATCAATAATATTTTCGATCCATACTTTACAACCAAAGAATCTGGTAAAGGGAGCGGGATTGGATTGTCAATGTCAAAAAACATCATTGAACAGCATATGGGTGGCAGCTTGACGGTAGACAACATTGATGGTGGCGTCCAGTTCAGAATTGTAGTACCAATGGACACAACGATAGTCGATTCAAATAGGTAGCCGGGAATAGATATGCCATCTGCAACAAAAAACACACTGAATAACGCACCTCTTGTTCTGATTGTAGATGATAGCCGGGCAATAAGAAGCTTTGTCCGGGAACTCCTGGAACGGGCGGGATATGCAGTTATTGAGGCGGATGACGGTGTTGCCGGATTGGATGCAATCGCTGCCGGTAACCCTGATGTCGTGCTGCTGGATATTGAAATGCCGCATAAGACCGGACTTGAAGTGCTTGACGAACTTGATGCTGTCGGCAGGCTTTTCTCCGTCATTCTCTTCACTACGCTGTCAAGCCTTGACGCCATTGTAGACGGCTTGGAACGCGGAGCGGATGATTACATAGTCAAGCCCTTTCAGGAATCCGAACTTCTGGCCCGTATGGCCGCTGCAGTACGGACCGCACACAATAAGCGATTGCTGTTTGAAGCACGAATTGCTGCAGAACGTACTCTTGAAGAACTGCGCCAGGCGCAGAGCGAATTATCGTATCAAAAACTGGTTGAACAAAAGGTCAGGGAAATATCCGAGGCGCAGAATGCAACCATATTTGCTATGGCAAAGCTGGCTGAATTCAGGGATGAGGATACCGGCGAGCATCTGGAGCGGGTACGGGAGTATTGCCGACTGCTTGCCGAGGATCTTTGCAGTGCCTCATCATATGCTGATCAGATAACGCCGGAATTCATAGATTGTATCCAGCATGCAGCTCCACTCCATGATATAGGGAAGGTGGCCATTCCTGACAGTATCCTTCAGAAGCGCGGCAAGCTGACGCCTGAAGAGTTTGACAGAATGAAGTCTCATACCGTCATCGGGGCGGATAACCTGCAGCAGGTTTACAACAACTACTCCGGCAATCTGTTTGTCGGGATGGGGATTGAAATTGCCCTCTATCACCATGAACGATGGGATGGTGCGGGCTATCCGGATGGGCTGGCAGGCAGGAACATACCGCTGCCCGCTCGAATCATGGCTCTGGCGGATGTTTATGACGCACTGCGTTCAGACAGATGTTACCGCTCCGGCATGACACATGATCAGGCAAGAAGCATCATCCTTGAAGGTGATGGCACGCATTTCGATCCTGAAGTAGTGAAAGCATATTTACATATTGAAGATATTTTTGTCCGGCTGTCCGGTTAGGAAGCAATTCATTTCTATATCCTGCCCCGTAATATCCGCCTTATATTCTGTTCTCCTATTTGATGAAAACAAAAAAATACCGGCTGCTTAAATGTAAACGCAGCCGGCATGAAATAAATTTGAACGGAACGGGATTTGACTATTTGATGCCTTTCTTATTCATGACGGGGCCATATTGCTTGTCCAGGCCCTGAATATGGTTGATCAGCCAGTTCTTCAGGAAGGTCATCACTTCCTGTCCCATGGCGGTGCCGGTGCGGTATTTTTGCTGAATTTCGACAACCTGGTTCACCAACGCAGCATGAGCGCGTTTCTGCTCGTCTAAGCCGGCATAATTCGAGTCCTGCATCAGCTTCTCTTCGTGGGTAAAATGGGTCTTGGTATAGTTGATCAACTCATCGAGAATCGTGCCGATGGCGTCTTTACTGCGTCCTGAGCGCATGGCGGCGTACAGGTTGTTGATTATGTCAATCAGTCGTTGATGCTCGTTATCCATCTGGCTGACGCCGACGCTGTAGCTTCTGCTCCAGGTAATCAGTTTGCCCGAATCAGAAAGCTTGAAGCGACCGACCAGGCGCTCAAGTTCGGCGGATAAGCGGGATAGCTGTTGAGCCGCTACGGAGGTTTTTCTGGCGCCCTCGACGGTACTTTGAGCGACTTCGGTTATGTTATGGATGTTGTTGCTTATTTCACTGGTTGTGGCGGTCTGTTCCTCTGCGGCGGTTGCAATCTGCTGGACCTGCATGTGCAGAGAGTTGATCTCATCCTGAATTTTGCGCAGCGCCTCGCCGGACCGGGCGGCTTCTCCGGTTCCCTGTTCCACTTCATATACGCCTTCTTCCATGGCGGATACGGCGGTTTTGGTTTCCTGCTGAATCGTCTTGATCATCTGGCCGATTTCGCGAGTCGCTTTCGTTGTACGCTCGGCAAGCGCCCGCACTTCATCGGCAACTACGGCAAAGCCGCGTCCCTGCTCACCGGCCCGGGCGGCCTCAATGGCGGCATTTAAGGCCAGCAGATTGGTCTGGTCGGCAATGTCTTCAATGGTCCCGACAATGGCGCCGATTTCGTCCGAGCGTTGTCCCAGTGTTTCAACCGTTTTTGCTGACGACTGAACGCGTTCGGCAATCCGGTGCATGACGGATATAGATTTCTCAACTACTTCCGCACCATGCTCTGCCGCCTTGTTTGCCCGTTCAGCCCCCTCGGCCGCCATCTGGCAGTTCTGGGCGATATCGCTTGACGTTGCCGACATCTCCTCACTGGCGGTTGCTACCGTGATAGCCTGGACGGCGACTACTTCGGCTCCGTCAGCCATCTGAACGGCGTTGGCCTGCATTTCCGCCGACGATTCCGATACATGGGCGGAGGAGTCGGCAAGTGTCCCGATCATCTCGCGTAGATTGCCGATCATTTTTTCAAACGACTGCGCCAATTGGCCGATTTCGTCATCTGAACCAATTTCCACATCAACACCGAGGTCCCCTGAGGCAACTTTTTCTGCGTCAGCGGAAAGGCGCTTCAAGGGAGCGCTCATTGCGCGCGAAAAGAGTAAGACAACAGACACGCCGATCAGAATACAGACGACAATCAGGATGATAATCCAAATTTTTGTAGAATTGGCAATGGCAAGGGCACTGTTACTGATCTTTTGTGACTGCTCGATATTTATTTTTTCAAGCCCTTCCAGTGATGCCAGTGCAAGGTTGAATGATTTGCTGGAACCTCCCAGGATTCCCTTCGCTACATCTTCGGGGCTACCGCCCTGAATCGCCAGCTCCTTGATTTTCGGGTATTCGGCCAGATACGCGTTCCATGCGGACTTGAATTCCCCGTACAGCTTTTTTTCCTCATCAGTGTCCATTATTTTTTCGTAGGCGGCCTGTTCCTTGGTCAACTTTTCAGTTGATTCATCGTTGCGCTTGATGTACTTCTCCTTGGCTTCTTTTTCGGTTGCAAGGAGCATGAGCATTTCTCCGCGTCGATGGCTGCCGACCAGACTTTCGATCTGAGTGATCGAATGGATGCTTGGTATGTCGCTGCCCACAGTCTGGCCTATGATAGTTGCCAGCCTGTTGTTCTGTACCGTGGCAAAAATACCGATGACCGCCGTCAGGACAATAACCACTAAAAACGTCAAGACCATTTTGGTACCAATTGATAAGCTCCGGAACATGGTTATTCCTCCTTGCATATTGTATTGCAGTGATTGATATTTATCAGATTCTCTACTAAGAAATAGACAGTGTCAAGAGCCGAACAATTGTCTGTTAGTAAGAAAAAAACTAACAAATAAATAAACATTTATAAACAATGTATTTTGGTATGCATCTTCAGGTTAAATGATTGAATTAATCCCGCTTTACCAACATGCCTCGTTTGAGTGCAACAACAGATAAAGGATTCTCGATGAGAAGTATACCTATGAAGCACATTTTAGTAACCGCTGTTGTATTGTTGACGCTAACCGGTACCCGCTGCCTTGTTGAAGGCAACGAGTCGGTCCTGCATGTCGGTAAATTCAGTGCCGGCGATCTGAACGGCTGGAAAGAAGAAACCATCTGGAATACGAAGAAAACCAGCTATTCGTTTATCAAGGAAAATGGCAAAAGTGTCCTGATGGGGAAAAGTGCCAATGCCGCCTCGGGGTTGCTGAACAAGATAACCATCGATCCTAAAGTTTACCCGGTTATTCGCTGGAGCTGGAAGATCGACCATACGGTCCTGAAAGGCAATGAACGCTCTAAAAATGGTCATGATTTTGCTGCCCGCATGTATGTGGTTTTCCCGCGCGGACTTTTTTCGCGAACCAGGGCGATCGAATATGTCTGGGGCAATGTTATGAGCAAGGGTGAAATACTGCGAAGTCCCTATTCGAACAATGCAGTTATGATTGCCGTCAATTCCGGTAATGAGCTTGCAGGAAAGTGGGTGACGAACACGCGCAATTATGCTGATGACTACCGCGCCGTATTCGGTGAGGAACCGCCGAAAGTCGGGGGAATTGCCGTCATGACCGACAGCGACAACACGGGTGAGTCTGCTATTGGATATTTTGGGGATATTGATGTTCTTGCCGCCGCTAAAGACAGCGAACCGCATAATGGTGAGCACAAAAAGAAAGAGGTACCCAGAGAGAGTCCGCCCATACAGCCGCATCTGCTGCCAAAGCATGAACTGGTGCCGGCAAAAGAGCTGATACCGGGAGAAGCTGTTCCGAAAGAGTCACCGCCAAAAGATCAGATACAACAGCTACCAGCCATTAACGAAGTGCCGGCACCGGTTGAAACTGCCCCTGTGCCTAAGCCGCCGATACCGGCTCCGAAACCGGGAACAGCACCGTGAAATTGGTACCTTTGCCCGGTTCACTCCGGACAAACAGGGCACCGCAGTGGAGCCGTATTATTCCAAGAACGGACGACATTCCCAGTCCGCGCCCGGTGAACTTTGTCGAAAAGAACGGGTCGAAAAGGCGGGTAAGCGTTTCCGCAGTCATACCGCAGCCGTTATCACTGATCTCCAGAAAAACAAATTGCCCCGGTGCCGGTTTTTCGTCCAGCAGGCTGTCATTCAGATATGCCTGATCGCACTCCCGGGCACCGGTCGTAATCCTGATAAGGCCGGGCTGCTTTTCAATGGCTTCCCTAGCGTTGATAATCAGGTTCATGACCACCTGTTCAATATACGCTTCATCCGCATGAATCGCAGGCAGTTCGTCAGAAAGGCACAGATTTGTCGAAATTGCTGACGAGTCAGTCGGCCTCAGCCAGTCGGAATTCTCCCTGACCACGTCATTCAGATTTATCTCTTTTTTGTCAATAAATCCCTTGCCAGCATAGGTCAGCATCAATTTGGTAAGATGAGCTGCCTGATTACCGGAGCTAAGGGCCTTTTCAATATATTTATGCGCTAAAGAACCAGGATCAAGCTTCATTGAGGCGAGCTCAATATTGCCGAGAATAGACTGCAGCAGATTATTGTAATCGTGAGCGATTCCGCCAGCCATTGCACCCAGGCTCTCCAGTTTGTGGGAATGGGCTATCTTGCGCTCCAGATGTAACTGCTCTTCCTGAAGCCGGATATTTTCTTCGCTGCGAAGCTGCAACGCGCTCGCCAGGTTATTGATGGCATGTGCTGCCCTGCCGGGTTCGTCGTTGTCCGTGATGTTGATCCGGGAGGAGAAGTCACCCGCCTGCATGGCGTCTATGCCGTGCATAAGGGCATTGAATGAGCCGGTAACCTTGCGAAGCGCAAGGTACGATAAGAGCGATGCCGCCAGCCAAAACCCGATAGCAACACTGCACGAAACCACAATAAGGTTGAAAGTAAGACGTGACAGGTCATCGGTGCTTCGTACGATACTGACGCTGCCTAACAGGGTGTCTCCACCGTTTAAGTCTGTCTCAGGGAAATGTCTCACCAGAGGACTGCTGTGCACCTCTGATGACTCACTGAGGACAGCCGTTGTCTTCGTAGTGCCCGGTGCCTTGGCTTGCGTAAGAACTCGGCCGTCTTTGGCGGTTATTACTACCGATCTGATCTCGGGCAAGTGGATTGTTTCGGTGGCCAGCTGGTGCAATACTTCAATATTTTCGGCATACAGCGGAAGGCGGATGGAGTCGCCCAGATATCGCGCCTGCAGTCGAAGCAGTTCGGAAATATGTGCCCGTGTGGTGGTGATTTCCGAGGTAATGTACAGAGTACAGCAGATGATTGAGACGAACGCGGTCAGCAGGGTAAAAACAGTGAAAAGTTTAAACTGGAAACTTGATCGGAAGAGGTTGAGTTGTGTGCGAATCGGCAAATTATTCCTCCAACGAAGTGTTATTGATTAATATCAGCCAATTGAGCGCCAAGCTTCTTCAGGATGGCTGAATTGGTTTTGTACGGTGTCAGAAATTACCAGACAGATGGTCAGGTGAATCGCCTGCAGGCTATGTGATAAATGTCTTAAATTCATAGTTTAATGATGTTGACTAGCACGTATGATGAAATTTGTCTATGGCCTATTGTATACAAAAGGAAGTGGTTCAGGCAGTGTCTCGCGGGCGATCATTATTGATTTCAGTTCACAGTCCGACTCCGGCTATATTAGTGCCGCAGTCGGGGCAGATGCCGTTTGTGATTTTGTCGCTTTGGATGATGTATCCGTAGCGTTTGATCAACAGAAGCGAGCAGGACGGGCAGTAGGTGTTTTCGCCCCCTTCACCCGGAACATTGCCTTCGTAGACATAGCGAAGCCCGGCGGCGATGCCGATATCACGCGCCGTACGCAGGGTTGCTACCGGTGTTCTGGAGCGGTCGGCCAGCTTAAACGTGGGGTGGAATTGGCTGACATGCCACGGGGTGTCGCTGCCCAAGTTGGCGACAATGAAATCGGCAATGCCGCGCAGGTCAGCGTCTGAGTCGTTGAGCCCCGGTATGATCAGAGTCGTGAGTTCAAGCCATATGTCCTGTTTTTTATATTCAACGATAGAATCAATAACCTGAGTGAGACTGGCGTGGACTACGTCGCGGTAAAACCCTTCCGTGAAACCTTTCAGATCGATATTTGCCGCGTCCAGGAACGGGGCGATGGAGGTAAGCGCTTTGGCGCTGATGTAGCCGTTGGTTACAAATATATTCTTCAGTCCTGCTTCTTTGGCGATGCGGGCCGTATCGCAGGCGAACTCGTAGAAGATCGTCGGCTCGGTATAGGTATAGGAAATTGAACTGCAATTGCTGTCCAGAGCCTTCTGCACAATAGCGCGGGGTGTCTGCTCACTGCCCCGGATCGGCTCATTTCGGTCAACCTGCGAGATGGTGTAATTCTGGCAGTGGCGGCAATGAAAATTGCAGCCTACGGTGGCGATGGAGTAAGTGGTGGTGCCCGGCATGACATGGAAGAGCGGTTTCTTCTCTATCGGATCCACATGTTCGGCACAGAGCTTGCCGTAAACCAGACTGTAAAGGATGCCGTTACGGTTTTCGCGGACAGCACAGACGCCACGGGCGCCGTTATTGATCAGGCATCCGAAGCGGCACAGGCCGCAGCGTACCTGCATGTTGTCGAGCTTTTCGTAAAATAGTGCTTCCTTCACGGTTTCCTCCTTGCCTGTTGCCGTTCATGACGATGAACTCAGTATTGAGCATACCCTGTTAATTCTTCCCGTCAAGTATACGCGCTCTCGCTGAATATACCGGATGGACTGATTGATTTCATGTGACTACTCTGCTATTGTAACCGGGCTTTGCTCTGTTCGAACATATCGGAATGATTCACAGGGAGATTGGAGTGGTTGCCCATGGCTAAGGGAAATTTTGATGCAACGGGGTTGCTGGGGCCTTTGATGGTGCGGATTCCATTAGGACTGATCTTTATGGCTCACGGTTCCCAGAAGCTGTTCGGTCTTTTTGGCGGCCAGGGATTGACGGGAACATTCAAGACGTTTGAAGAAAAACTGGGAATTCCACCTATTTTCACACTGTTGGCAATTATCGCAGAATTTGGCGGCGGTTTTGGTGTCCTGACCGGCTTTCTTACCCGCCTCTCCGCTGCGGGTATCTCGGCGGTAGTGCTGGTGGCCATCTATAAAGTCCACTGGATTCATGGTTTCTTTCTCAACATGAGCTGCGTTACCGGTCGCGGACACGGTATCGAATATAACGTTGCCCTGCTGGGGATGGCACTCTATCTGCTGATTTCAGGTGGTGGAAGATGGTGTCTTGACCGGGTGGTGTTTAAAGGGTAGGTCAGCCTGAAGAAATTACCGACAGGGACTGCTCTGACCTTGTTCCAACAAAAAAACGGCGGGCTTGCCCCGCCTTTTGATTGCCATAAAGGAGTTGTGTACTGTGAAATTGTTCAACCAGAATGAAGTCGAAAAACGTCGTACTTTTGCCATAATCAGCCATCCGGATGCCGGCAAGACCACCATTACCGAAAAGCTGCTGCTGTTCGGCGGTGCAATTCAGCAGGCCGGTGAGGTACGTGCCCGTAAGAGCGCACGCCATGCCACGTCGGACTGGATGGAGCTGGAGAAACAGCGCGGCATTTCAGTTACCTCATCGGTCATGAAGTTTGCCTACGATGCGTGTGAAATCAACCTGTTGGACACTCCCGGCCATAATGATTTTTCTGAAGATACCTACCGGGTATTGACGGCTGTTGACTCGGTTCTGATGGTGATTGACTCCGTCAAGGGTGTCGAGAGCCAGACCAGAAAGCTGTTGGAAGTCTGCCGGCTGCGCCACACCCCGATCATGACATTCATGAACAAGCTGGACCGGGAAGGGCAGGAGCCGCTGGATCTGTTGGATGATATTGAAAAAAATCTCCATATGCAGACGGCTCCGATTACCTGGCCGATCGGGATGGGCAAGCGCTTTCGGGGCACCTATCATCTGTATACCAAAGAGCTGACTTTTTTTGACGCCGAAGCGGACAATGGTACCGGGGAAATCGTAACGGTTACCGGTCTGGATGACCCACGGCTCGATGAACTGCTCGGAAGCCAGGTGGAAGAGTTGCGGAACGATATAGAGTTGCTTGAGGGGGCTGCCCATCCCTTCGATATGGAGGCATATCTGGCCGGACGGCAGACGCCGGTGTTTTTCGGCAGTGCCATTAATACCTTCGGTGTGCAGCAGTTGCTGGACGCTTTTGTCCAGTATGCCCCGCATCCGCTGCCCCGGGAATCTTCCACCCGTTCCGTGTCTCCCTACGAAGAGCCGTTCAGCGGGTTTACCTTCAAGATTCAGGCGAACATGGATCCATCTCACCGTGACCGGATTGCGTTTTTCCGGATCTGTTCCGGCAAGTTTACGCGGGGTATGAAGGTTCGTCATGTCCGCCTCGGGCGTGATGTCCAGATTGCAAACGCAACCATATTCATGGCTCAGGATCGCACCAACGTGGAAGAGGCGTGGCCGGGCGATATTATCGGCATTCACAACCACGGGACGATCAAGATCGGTGATACGTTTACCATGGGCGAAGATCTCAAGTTTACCGGTATTCCCAGCTTCGCGCCTGAGCACTTTCGCAAGGTTCGACTGTTGAATCCGATGAAGTCGAAAGCACTGGAAAAAGGCCTGGTGCAATTGGCAGAAGAGGGTGCGACCCAGGTGTTCAAGCCGTTGATGGGTTCTGACTGGGTAATCGGGGCGGTTGGTCTGCTGCAGTTCGAAGTAGTTATGCACCGTCTTGAACACGAATACAGCGTCAAAGTCGCTTTTGAACCGGTCAGTTATGTTACGGCCCGCTGGGTTACGGGCGAAAAGAAGCATATCGAAGAGTTTGAAAAGAAGGAGGCTATGCACGTATATATTGATGGTGAAGGCAAATTGACTTACATGGCCGGCAGCCAGTGGCGTCTTGACAACACTATGGAGGCTTGGAAAATGCTGGAGTTCCACGAAACCAGCGAGCATAGCTAGGGGATGAAATCCTCTCACAAAAAG
>JANXZX010000065.1 GCA_025355325.1 Geobacteraceae bacterium | reverse complement strand
GGGCCATGGTCAACAACCCGCACATCCTGCTGGCGGACGAGCCGACCGGCAACCTTGATTCGAAAACCAGCGGAGAGGTGATGGCGCTGTTCCGGGAGCTGAACGATTCAGGGCAAACGGTGGTCATGGTGACTCATAATCCGGCGATTGGCGCGTACTCCAATCGAACAATCAATTTGAGAGACGGTGTGGTAATCTGATCGCTCATGATTGCCTATTGCCGTTTCAGTGGTAGAACTATTAGGGCACAAAAGATATGAACCGACAGAACTCTACATTAAAACCCGATTTCCCGAGGCAGAAATGAAAACCGCATTTGCCATACTTGTTACTGTTGTTTTATACGCCAGCATTGCTCCTGCCGAAGAAACAAGGCAGATTGAAAGCCTCTCTCCGTTGATCACAGCAGCTCTTGCCAACAATCCTGAACTGAAATCATCCGAGGCCCGCTGGCAGATGTTTGCCAGTAAAGCGAAGCAGGCTGCGGCTCTGGAAGATCCGATGTTCATGTTCAAACTGCAGAATCTGCTGGCACGGCAGCCATTTTCAACCGGCGGCAATGACCCGCAGACGGCAAAGGTGATCGGCATAACCCAGCAGCTTCCCTTTTGGGGCAAGCGGGCGATCAGACAGGAAGTGGCCGGGCTTGAGGCAGAGTCATATAAGTGGACCATCGAAGAGCGCAAGCTGGAATTAGTCCGTATGGTCAAGGAAACCTGGTACCAGATATGGGCTGTGGACAAAGGGCTGGAGATTGTCGATAAAAACCTGAGGATCCTGGCTGACTTTGTGACCATTGCCGAATCGAAGTATTCGGTCGGCCAAGGGGTTCAGCAGGATATCTACAAGGCCGGTCTGGAAAAATCGAAGATGCTCGATATGCAGATTACCCTCAAGCAACAGCGCAAGAGCCTGGAAGCCAATCTCAATTATCTCCTGTACCGTCCCGGAGATACCCCGGTTGGAGCAATTGCCGATTTCGCTCTGCCGGAACTGTCCCGGACAGCGGAACAGCTGAATAAAACCGCCCTTGAAAAACGCCCCCGGATAAAAAGCCTGACCAGTCTGGCCAACAAGGGGTTGGCGTCCCACCGTCTGGCGCAGAAAGAATTTTATCCCGATTTCAACCTCTCCTTTGAATATATGTTCCGTGAAGCATCCATGAATGATCCCGGCTACAACATGTTCAGTCTCGGGGTAACCTTCAACCTGCCGTTCCAGCAGGAAAGACGCAAGGCGATGCTGACGGAATCGACATCGGAAACAAGTATGTCGACGGAAGAGTTGAACAGTCAGAAAAATTCGATCTCCTTTGCGATAAACGACGCCCTGGCAAAGATTGACCGGCGCAAGAGGCTGGTGGAGCTGTATAAAGGGGGCATAATCCCGCAGGCAGAGCAATCCCTTGAGTCGGCTGTTATCAGCTATCGTGTCAACAAGGTCGATTTCCTCTCTCTGCTGGATGGACGGTTGAGCCTGTTCAACTACGAGCGGGAACTTTACGAATCACAGGCTGACTACATGATGCAGCTGGCGCGGCTGGAAGCCGAAGTTGGTGTTGATGAGGCTGAGGTTAATAAGTAATGGATTTTATAAGTGAGGTTTTTACATGGCTCTGAACAAGAAAATTGCAATCCCGCTGGCTCTTCTGATCGTTGCCGTTTCCGTCGGGGGAGGGTGGCTGTATAAAAAAGGGTGGTTCAAGGATGACGGTGACGGCCACTCCAAGGCGGAGCACGCTGTCAAGACCCTTTATACCTGCTCAATGCACCCGTTCATCATCAAGGACAAACCGGGTACCTGCCCGATCTGCGGAATGGAGCTGATCAAGAAAATTGATGGAGCGGCTACGGATAACACTACCCAAACACCAGAGCAAAAGCAGCAGGCCGACATGCTTGGTCATGTTTCGCTCTCGCCGACGCAGCGGGTGATGGCCAATGTTGCCACCGTTGCGGCAAAACAGAGTGTGCTGAGCAAGGAAATAAATGCCGTCGGCATCGTTCAGTACGACCAGTCGCGGCAGGTCAAAGTTACAGCCTGGATTGCTGGTCGCATCGATAAACTGCATGTCAATACTGTCGGATCCGTTGTCTCCAAAGACAAACCGGTGGCGGAGATCTATTCACCTGATCTGCTGGCCACTCAACAGGAATATCTGCTGGCGGTAAAGAGCAAGGAGCAGTTGAAGAATTCACCGATTCCCTCTATCTCGCAAAACGGCGATGGTCTTGTTTCGTCGGCGAAACAGCGGCTGATGCTGTTCGGCGTCAAGGAATCTCAGATCGCCGAGCTGGAAAAGGCCGGCAAGCCGAACATCCGCCTGCCGATCTACACTCCCCTGTCCGGTATCGTTATCGAAAAGATGGTGCAGCAGGGGCAATACGTCAATACCGGGGAAGCGCTGTTTAACGTAGCCGACCTCTCGACTGTCTGGGTGGAGATCGAAGTCTATGAAAATGAATTCCCCAATGTCCACGTCGGCCAACAGGTGGAAATCCGCTCCCAGTCATTTCCGGGCAAGCCGTTCACCGGCCGTATCTCCTTCATCTATCCATTTCTCGACCCCAAGACCAGAACTGTCAAGGCCCGTGTGGAGATGCCGAATCCGGGCATGAAGCTGAAGCCTGACATGTTCGTCAACGCCATCATCAAAGTGCCGCTTGGCTCGGCAATCGTGGTTCCGGTGACTGCGGTCATGGATACCGGCAAGCGCCAGGTGGTCTGGGTTGAAAGCTCTGCCGGAATGTTCGAGCCCCGTGACGTGCAGGTCGGCCAGCAGACCGACGACAAGGTTCAGATACTGTCAGGGCTTAAAACCGGTGACAAGGTGGCAGTCTCCGGTGGCTATCTGATCGATTCCGAAGCGCAATTGAAGGGCGGCAGCGGGCAGGATCACAGCCAGCATACCGGTGGCGCGAAGCCGGAGGCTAAGGGACAGGAATCTGTACCACCGGCTAAAAAGGGTACTCTGAAGATGGATGATATGAAGATGTGATTTATTTAGGCAATAGAACGCGGATGACGCGGATTTAGCGGATTAACGCGGATGGTGAATGGTGAATGGTGAATAGGAGAATTTATGTTGCATTCGGGTGTTACAGACGGAATTATTAAGTCATTTTATAAAGTTTATAATTGTCTTGGTTATGGCTTTCTCGAAAAAGTGTATGAAAATGCACTGTTGTTTGAACTTGAAAACGCAGGCTTTCAGGTGCTTCAACAACATCCAATCCAGGTTTTATACGAAGGTCAGACAGTTGGTGAGTACTTCGCCGATATTTTAGTGAATGATTTGATAATTCTTGAACTTAAGGCTTCCGAGCAGCTTCGCCAAGAGCATGTGGCTCAGTTGACCAACTATTTAAAAGCAACGCAAAAAGAGGTCGGATTGTTACTTAACTTTGGTCCAAAGCCAGAATTCAAGAGAATAGTTTTTACCAAATCGTTTCAAAAATCCGTGTAAATCCGTTCAATCCGCGTCATCCGCGTTCTATTGCCGTAAAGGATTTCTTTCATGATTGAAAAAATTATCGAATATTCCGCCCGTAACCGGGTTGTCGTCCTGATGATGTTCGGGTTGATTATCGCCTGGGGGCTTTGGTCGGTCTACAAAACTCCGGTGGACGCCATTCCTGACCTGTCCGATAACCAGGTGATCGTCTTTACCGACTATCCGGGGCGCTCTCCTCAGGTCGTGGAGGATCAGGTCACTTATCCGCTGGCGGTCAACCTGCAGGGTCTGCCGCAGGTACGTGCCGTGCGGGCTTCCTCCGCCTTCGGCTTTTCGATGATCTATGTCATTTTCGAAGACAAGGCCGATATCTACTGGGCACGAACCCGTGTTCTGGAACGGTTGAACTATGCCGCTTCCCTGCTCCCTCCCGGCGTGGTGCCGACGCTCGGGCCGGACGGCACCGGTGTCGGTCATGTGTTCTGGTACACCATCGAAGGCAAGGGGTATGATCTGGAGCAACTGCGAACCCTGCAGGACTGGTTTGTGCGCTACCAGCTCAATACCGTCCAGGGGGTGGCCGAAGTGGCCTCCATCGGCGGGCTGGTGCGGGAATACCAGATCGATCTCGATCCGGCCAAGCTGTTCGCCTATAACATCAAGGTGGCCAAGGTTATGGATGCGGTTAAGGCATCCAACAAGGATGTGGGGGGGCGTCTTCTCGAACAGGCCGATGCCGAGTACCTGATCCGGGGACGCGGCTATGTGAAATCGACCGCCGATCTTGAGAACATCGTTGTCGGTGCCGACATGCGCGGTACGCCGATCTACGTCAAAAATCTTGGCACGGTTCAGACCGGCGGAGCCATCCGGCGGGGTCTCCTGGAGATCAACGGTGAAGGGGAAGCGGTTGGCGGTATCGTGGTCATGCGTTACGGCGAGAACGCCAAGGATGTTATTGACCGGGTCAAGGTAAAGATTACGGAGTTGGAGAAGGGATTGCCGCCGGGCGTGAAGATCAAGGTTTCCTACGACCGCTCCGACCTGATCGAACGTGCCATCGACACCCTGAAACATAACCTGATGGAAGAGTCGGTTGTCGTCTCACTGGTGATCCTTCTGTTCCTGCTCCATTTCCAAAGCGCCCTGGTAATCGTGCTGACACTGCCGATTTCGGTGCTGATCGCCTTCATCACCATGAAGGTGATGGGGGTTACCTCCAACATCATGTCGCTCGGCGGCATCGCGATTGCCATTGGCGTTCTTGTGGACGCCGGGGTGATTATGGTGGAGAACTGCTACCGCCACCTCTCCGAAATGCCTCCTGAAGAGCGTGCGGCTAAGCGCCTTGAAACTGTCATCGCTTCAGCCAAACAGGTCGGTCGGGCAATATTCTTTTCTCTTGCGATTATTGTTCTTTCTTTCGTACCGGTGTTCATGCTGGAAGGGCAGGAGGGGAAGCTGTTTCACCCGCTCACTTTCACTAAAACCTTCTCCATGATGGGTTCCGCCATCATCGCCATAACGCTGGTGCCGGTGCTCATGTACTACTTCATGCGCGGCAAAATGCCGCCGGAAAGTTCCAACCCGGTATCAACTTTCTTTATTCGGATCTATTCACCGGTTATCCGCTGGGTGCTGGTCTGGAAAAAAACCACGATACTCCTCAATATCATAGCACTGGCGGTTGCCGTGCCGATGTTCATGAAGCTCGGCTCAGAGTTTATGCCGCCGCTGGATGAAGGTTCGCTGCTCTACATGCCGGTGACGCTCCCTAATATTTCGATAACTGAAGCCAAACGGCTGATCCAGGTGCAGGACACGATCATCAAGAGTGTGCCGGAAGTGGAGCATGTGCTCGGCAAGGTCGGCAGGGCCGAGACTTCAACCGACCCGGCGCCGGTGTCGATGTTCGAGAGTATCATCATCCTCAAACCGAAGGCACAATGGCGACCTGGGGTTAAAAAGGCTGACATCGTTGCCGAGCTGGACTCGAAGCTGCAACAGATCGGTGTCCGCAACGGCTGGACACAACCTATCATCAACCGTATCAATATGCTTTCCACCGGTGTCCGCACCGATCTGGGGGTCAAGATCTTCGGTAATGACCTGAATGTTCTCAAAGATCTGGCGATTCAGGCCGAAGCTATTCTCAAGCCGATCAACGGCGCTGCCGACGTAGTCGCAGAACGGGTCACCGGCGGCAGCTATCTGGATATCGATATAGACCGTGAAGCGGCGGCCCGCTACGGCGTCAGCGTCGGTGACATCCAGACCGTCATTGAAACCGCGCTGGGCGGCGATATGCTCACCACCACGGTTGAAGGTCGCAACCGCTTCCCGATCCGTCTCCGCTACATGCGTGACTACCGCGACAACATCCCGGCGATTCGCCGCATTCTGGTGGGTAGCATGGATGGCGCCCAGGTACCGCTATCGATGGTGACGAAACTCAAAATATCCACCGGTGCACCGGAGATCAACAGCGAGGGGGGACTGCTCCGCTCACTGGTGTTTCTCAATGTACGCGGTCGTGATATGGGGGGCTTTGTCACCGAGGCAAAACAGGTGCTGGAAAAGAATCTGAAACTTCCTCCCGGCTATTACGTGGCCTGGTCCGGGCAGTGGGAGAACCAGATCCGCGCCAAGGCGCGCCTGCAACTTCTTATTCCGCTCGGTTTGGTGATCATCTTCATCCTTCTTTACTTCACCTTCCATTCGGCGTTGGAGGCGAGCATGGTCATGCTCTCGGTGCCGTTCGCCCTGGTGGGTGGCGTTTACCTGGTGTCGGCGCTGGGATATAACCTGTCGGTGGCGGTCTGGGTCGGCTTTATCGCTCTGTATGGTATCGCCGTGGAAACCGGGGTGGTCATGGTCATCTACCTGCACGAGGCGCTGGATAAGAAGCTGATCAACGGCCCCTGCACAGAACAGGATATTTACGATGCAACCTTTGAGGGAGCGGTTCTAAGACTTCGCCCCAAACTGATGACCGTCGCGGTGGCGCTGCTTGGCCTGATTCCGATCATGTGGTCAACCGGTACCGGTGCCGATGTGATGAAGCCGATTGCCGCGCCGATGATCGGCGGGATGATTTCGTCGGCTGTGCACGTTCTGATTATGACGCCGGTGATATTTGTTTTGATGAAGAAGCGGGATTTGAAGAAAGGAAAACTGCATTATTCAGGAATGAAACATTAACCTTCGGGCCCGCACAGACTTCGCAAGTGATTAATAGAACGGCTGCCAGAGCAATTATGGCAGCCGTTCGCGTTGGCGGGATAGTACCATATTGAGGAATATGCAACTAAAGGTGTTGAATATCCTTCAGTTGTGCTAGTTGTAGAGTTTGAAAATCAGTAATTACAGCACGTTATGCTTTGGCATGGCAAATGCTTATAACATATTATCAATGAAGCAAAACAACCAAAGGAGGATTTATACAATGAAAAAAACAGTGGCAATACTCATGGCAACTTCACTTTTCGCAGTAACAGTTCCGGCAATGGCAACCGAACATGATGCCTCACATATGAACCACGGTGACATGCACATGTCCAAGGATATGGATTGCGCAAAAGATTGCGACTTGCTCCTGAAAAACTGTGCACAAGAGGTGGATTCCATCCAGCAGCGCATCGAGAGGATTAAAGCAGCTATCAAGGCAGAAGGAGCAAAACCGGAACATGCTGCGGAGCTGAGGATTCTCAACAACAAGCTGAAAGAAGCCAATGCAACTCTGAAAGCCCTTCAGAAACCGGGGCACTGAGTTCTGAATAGTTCTAATCAAGCAACACACAATTATCACGGAGGATAAGACAATGAGAAAATCAATGGTATTATTAATAGCGGTAGGAATATTCAGCGCACTGCCGGCGTTTGCCGAACACAAAAAAGACGTGATTCCGGATCGTAGTGCTGTGCAGCAGGTGCAAAAGAATATGGATTGCGCTAAGGAATGTGACCTGCTTCTGAACGATTGCGGTCAGCAGCTGGATAGTATTCAGCAGCATATCCAGCGGATTAAATCAGCGATTCAGAAAGACGGCGCAAAGCCGGAAAATGCTGAGGAGTTGAAGATTCTCAACAATAAGCTGAAAGAGGCCAATGAGACATTAAAATCTTTAACAAAGCCGGGGCATTGATGAAGAATAGCACTCTGACAAGACACAACGTAATTATTGCAATTGGCGGCATTTTCCTGGGGTTATCGATATCAACCGGAATTGCCTTTGCTCATGGTACTGAAATGCATGACAAAGCGATGATGGCAGACCCGCAGATGAAAAAGCTACACGCCATGATGCCGATGTTTTCGCTTGCATCTGCAGAGTTGGAATCGGCACTTGAAAAAGGTGACAAAGAAACGGCAAAAGCTCATGCAGACAGGATTCTGGCTGCGGTGCCGGATCTGAAGAAGTCCAAGCCACATAAAAACTTCAAGCAGCAGAAGAAGTTCGTGGAACATGCAGTTCAGTTTGATGCAACGGTGGCATCCGTCGTTGAATCACTGAAGAAAGATGATCTTTCCGGGGCAAAGACAGCTTACAAAAAGGCTGAGAAAATATGTGCCGCATGTCACGCAAGGTTCCGTGATTGAGCCAGCTCCATCTACTGCAACATGGAGGAATTGAGATGAATCTCACAACACCATATGCATTCGGCAAGCAAATTGATGCTCCGTTTGGAGAGGTTGAAAAGAAGGTCCGAGCTGAACTTGCCAAAGAAGGTTTTGGCGTCTTGACGGAAATAAATATCAAAGATAAGTTCAAAGAAAAACTTGGTAGGGATTTTCGCGATTACGTTATTCTTGGCGCCTGTAATCCAGCACTTGCCTGGGGTGCCTTTGCCAAGGAGCTCAATATTGGAACTCTGCTTCCGTGCAATGTTGTCGTCTACACTGATGATGATGGAAAATCAGTAGTTATGGCAATGGATCCGGTTGCCGCACTCGGTGTTATTGGTAATAATGAGCTTACCGAAATTGCCAGGCAGGTCAGAGCCAAGATGGAACGGGTACTTGCTGCTCTATAGCAGATTTATTAAATGAGACCGGTATTACTTGTTTGTGGAATTATTGTATCCATTGCTCTTGGCTGGTTTGCAGTAAGCAACTACCGAAGCGCCCGACCGATTGCCGAAGAAAATCTGCGCGGTCTTGCTTTATCCCTAACCTCCGCAATTGAAAATATTGCTCTTCATGACCCATCCATGAAGAGCCTCGATACGTTCCAGGCGCATGACATCGCATTCTTTGCAATTGTCGATCAGAAGGGTTCGTACCGTTTCCACACAAACCCGGACCTGATAAATACTCCGGCACAAGATGCAGGGTCATCACCTGCACTCCTGAACGGGACGACCTCCGACATACGGATAACTCTACGCACCGGAGAGAGTGCCTTTGAGTTCAATGCGCCAATTTACCTTCCCAAAGAAACTCTTGCTCTTCACCTGACACTCCATACATACCGAGCTGATGCAGTTATCCGGCGGGCTCAGCTGACAATGGTGGTCCTTTTTGGACTTCTTGCAGCGGGTTGGATATTTGCATTTTTTCTCTATCGCTTTACTCAACGGGAAGAACGGCACCAATTGGAAATGGCGCGGAGGGAAAACCTGGCACATCTTGGCGAGATGGGAGCCATGTTGGCACATGAAATAAGAAACCCGCTCGCAGGAATTAAGGGGTTTGCCCAGGTAATAGAAAAGAAACCGCAGGACGAACGCAATGCTGACTTTGCCCAGCGCATCGTTTCGGAAACGCTT
Source organism: Geobacteraceae bacterium (assembly GCA_025355325.1). Taxonomy (GTDB): domain Bacteria; phylum Desulfobacterota; class Desulfuromonadia; order Geobacterales; family Pseudopelobacteraceae; genus JACRCG01. The sequence continues at coordinate 6,427 of JANXZX010000065.1, read as the reverse complement.
CGTCTGGAAACGCTCGTAAGTGAACTTCTCTCGTATGCCAGAAGCGATCAGGAATCGACGCTTCCGGTGCCCCTGACAGAAATCATCTCCTACGCCACTGAATTTTTCAGGCTGGAAGCCGACCGGCATCGGGTGAAAATTGTCACTGAATGCCCTGCTGAAATCCAACTGATGTGCAACCGGGACAGATTGATTCAAGTAATGTTTAACCTGATCAAGAATGCCATTCAGGCGACGCCTGAAGAGGGAACCGTTACAATTGCAGCCGGGACTGACAGCAGAGGTGTGCTGATCAAAGTAAGCGATACCGGGAGCGGCATCAATGAAGAAGATATGCGCAGAATTTTCGAGCCGTTTTTTACCACTAAAGCCAGAGGTACGGGTTTGGGACTGGCTCTTTGCCGAAAAATAGTTGAAGAACATGGCGGGGAGATCACTGTGCAAAGTGCCACAGGTGCCGGAACCATCGTTACTATTTCTCTTCCGCGTGTCGCCCGACCCAGTCAGAACAGCAGGAGTTGACCATGATGGGACGAATTTTACTCGTTGAAGATGATGAGACATTCAGAAGTTTCGTTCAGGTAATTCTGGGAGATGAAGGATACGAGGTCAGAATTGCACGTGATGGTCTCGAAGGTGCTCAAATTCTCGCCAAAGAAAGCTTTGACCTGGTCATCACGGATCTGAAAATGCCCGGTAAAGGCGGACTGGATCTCTTTCGGGAATCCCGGCAAGACCCTGGAGCGCCACCATTCGTGTTTCTGACCGCCTTTGGTACTGTTGATGAAGCTGTTTCCGCCATGAAGTATGGAGCGGTTGATTTCCTCACCAAGCCGTTGTCCGGCCCGGAGGAATTGCTTGCTGTGGTTACACGGGTCATAGACCACCAGCAACTCTCAAGGACCGTACAGTCCTTTAAAGATGCGGAAACATCAGGGTTGCCGCCCGAGGAGCTGATATTTGCCGGCCAGGCCATGCAGGGTGTACGGGCATTGATTCTTGACGTTGCCGGAACTGCAGCCACAGTCTTGCTTGCGGGCGAGAGCGGTACCGGCAAAGAACTGATTGCCAAAACCATTCATCTGCTGAGTCCCAGAGGCAAGGCGGGCTTCATCCCGATTAATTGTGCCGCTATCCCTGAGAACCTCCTGGAAAGTGAACTGTTCGGCCATGAAAAAGGGGCATTTACCGGAGCGATCCAGGCTCGATTGGGAAAATTCGAACTGGCAAAAGGTGGCACTATCTTTCTGGATGAAATCGGGGAAATGCCGCTGGTTTTGCAGGCAAAATTGCTGCGAGTTTTACAGGAAAGGGTTTTTGAACGGGTTGGCGGCAGTAAAGAGATCCAGGCGGATGTTCGGATTATTGCAGCCACCAATCGGGACCTTCAGGAAGAAGTAGCGCAGAAGCGATTCCGTGAGGACCTTTATTATCGCCTGAATGTCTTTCCGGTACAACTCCCGCCACTCAGAGATCGAACAGATTCCATTCCATTGCTGGCAGTCTATTTCCTTAACCGGTTCAGCCTGCAGACAGGAAAAAAACTCAAAGGTTTTGAAAAAGAGGCATTGTCTACAATGGAACAGTATGCATGGCCCGGCAACGTCCGGGAAATGCAGAATGTTGTTGAGCGGGCCGTGATTCTGGCCCAGGGGACTGTCCGCCGTGAAAACCTGTCGGCAATTGTGTTGCGCAACCCGGAACCGGCACCTCAAGACAGCAGAGATGTCCTGAAATCCATGGAACGGGACATGATAGTCAAGGCGCTTGAGAAGCATAATGGAAACCGGCGGTTGGCAGCTGAAGACCTGGGATTGTCACGCCGGTCATTACAGTACAAGCTGAAAGAATTTGATCTGCTGAAAAATAACTGATGTGGTGCAAATCCTTTCTCTACAGGTGCAAAAAGTTGCACAAAAAACCATGTTTATTCAGCAGTGGTAATAATTATACGGTTTAAAAACAGATGGTTATGGTTTTGGCACGAACTGTGGAGTACCTCTATCCAGAATTAACCAACTCACGGAGGTGTTACCACATGAAGAAAATAACTATCTCATCAATTATTGCAGCAATTGCCCTTACTACCCAGGCGTTTGCCATGGGCGGTGGCGGCTCACACGGAGGGCAGTCAATGTCCTCATCTATGCCCTCTTCCACTTTGAACAGTGGTTCGAGGATGGCAACCGGCACACATACTATGGGCGCTACGACTTCAATGATTGGAACAAGTGCCATGGGCACCGCAAAATCCGGAACCGGCATGAATAAGACGCCGATGACACCCGGAACACCAATGCAGAAATCTTCAGCCAATTAATTCAGGAGCAGTTAAACATGACAACAGGCCGTTTATCTTCAATCTGTATCAGAGCACTGTTTCTAAACTGCTTCCTGCTCGGTACGGCGTTTGCCGGTTTCTTCGGCAGCGATGACAAGGGGAAAAGCGGCCTGGATTTCATAACCGGGTATGACATCAACACCGTACGTACAATGTCAGGAACAGTTGTCTCTGTGCCTCACTCTGGTGAGAGGGAATGCATTGTTCTTGAAATAAAGATCGGTACCCAATCACATACCGTCTTTTTAGGACCGGGGGTATTCTGGGAGAAAAATGGAATTGCCATCAACGTGAAAGATGATCTTTCAGTCAAAGGGTCAAAAGCTCAGGGGAAAGATGGCGTGTCGTACGTACTGGCTCAGAAACTGATAAACAAATCAACGGGCACGCACGTAGACTTGAGAAATGATAACGGTGATCCGCTCTGGTCAGGAAGAAACGCCGGCAACACGCGCATGGATAGCCCGGTCGGAAACATGAGAAGCCAGGGAGGCGGCATGATGCGAAGCGGTGGTGGTGGCATGATGCGCCACTGATGGATGAAACGTTATGATGAAAAAAGGAATATGAAGATGAAAAATAATATCCGCTTCATTGCAGGGATTGCGGTTGGAATGTTAGCAACAGTGGTAGCTCCTAACCACGTGCTGGCAGAGGATTATACGTATTCTATCGGCCAGGGTGTTGAGTTCAGCTCGGGGAAATATGGCACCAACACCCGCACAGACTCGATGTATGCCCCATTAACAATTATGGCCAGCCCAACCAATCGACTGGGTTTCTCGCTCGAAATTCCATTCGTCCACCAGAGCAACGGTAATGTAGTGTCAAGTCTCGGACAAGGGGGCATGATGGGTAGCAAATCAACCATGCTGCCAATAGCCGGGACAGGTGGCATGTCCTCCTCCGCCAGCACCAATACTGCAGAAAGCGGCCTTGGCGATATAATTCTCAAAGCCGGCTATACTCTGCTGCTTGAAAAAGATGGTCTGCCCCAGATCCGCCCGACAGCATTTGTTAAATTTCCGACTGCCGACAAAAACAAGTCGTTGGGAACCGGTGAGTTTGATGAAGGGTTTTCCGTAGAAGTCTCGAAGTGGTTCGGCAAATGGAACCCATTCGTTGAGGCGGGTTATACCATACAGGGAAAGAGTGCGCAGCTTTCTCTTAAAAACTATATGGCCTACAACGCAGGTGTGGGATATCAGGTCGCAGACAACTTTCGCCCGATACTTCTGATCAAGGGCACAACACCGCCGGCTGTCGGGGCGAGCAGTCTGTTGGAAGTACGGCTGAAACTGAAATACCTGGCTACGAACCACACGGGCATTGACGGATACATTGCCAAAGGAATCACCACCAATAGCCCGGATTACGGTACCGGATTGTCTCTCTATTACGATTTTTAGGCTAATTACAGAAAAGGAGAATCAGTTATGAAGAACCAGGTTATCATGATTATTGCTGCTCTCACCGTAGGACTCATTGCAGGGTGTGGAGGCAGCGGAACACAGCCAACTTCTGCTACGGTAACAGGAAAAGTTGCCGACGGGTATCTCGTTGGCGCAACCGTCTTTCTCGACAAAAACGGCAATTACCAGTCAGACGCAGGTGAGCCATCGACAACAACAGATTTGAATGGTGCCTATACTCTAACCATGGATGCCGCTGACATTGGTAAATATCCGATTGTGGCAATAGCGATCCAAGGCCAGACGATCGACAAAGATACCAATCTGACAGTCCCGAACAGTTATATGCTCAGTATGCCCGCAACAGCGGTATCCGGAATCGTCAACAGTAATTTTATCAGCCCCATGTCAACCCTTATCAGGGAGAAAATGGCCGCCAACACTGGTATGACCATAGCGGACGCCATGACTCAGCTGCGCAATCAAATGAATCTTCCGGTCGGCATTGATATGATGTCTGACTATGTCGCCGGTTCCCAATCAGGAACCAATGCCTCCCAGTTTCAAACCATGCACTCTACAGCCCGGCAAATGGCCGGTCTGATGGCTGGTCAGGCTGCGTTAGTTATGAATGGTACTGGTGCGAATATGGGCCGATATCGGGGAATGATGGCAACGATTAACAGCAACATATCCGGGATTGCCGCGAATGTTTTGGCCGGCCAGAGTATGAGCAGTACGTTCATGACCGGTATGATGACCCAGATGCAGACGCAACTCGGGACTATGCCGATCAGCGGAGGATTCATCAACTATTCGGCAATGTTTCGCAACATGACCAGCCATAGCAGCTTCTGGAGTAATACCGGTACACCAACTACTCCAATGAGTGGCGGGATGATGTAGAGATAATGGATTCATTTTCCTGAACGGCTTTCGAGGGTGACCTGCTTCTGATGCTGGAAGTCCAAGAATTCAATACTATGCGAGGCGCGAAACTGATGTTTCCCGCCTCGCATAGTTTCAGCTGAAGCTGAATACGTTATGAACGACCGGGAGGTGGGGGAGCGTAGCCGCCATTGTCCCAAAGGCGATTGTCCGGCTGTCTTGGTGTGTATTCGCGGCGGATAACTCCAAGTTTATATAGTGTCGAACGCCATTCATATTTGAAATGTATGATTTCTACGGCTTTCCTCTCGGCTTCAAAAGCCACTGTCTGTACAGGTGAATATTCCGAATTGCCATAACCGGTTCCGGCGCTGTCGAGAGACTTTTGTTCTGATTTGGCGTACTTCTTACTCGCAGCTTTCCCTGAAGGTGCTGCTGCAGAAGGGGCAGGAGCGGAACCGTAACGATTACTTTCCCCCGCCATATCTCGTGACCAGCTTGGAGCTGTTTCTGACTGGATCTGCGGAGGCGGCTCGTAGCGGCGGATCTCCGGGTAGGCAGCTACTGTTATGACTCCCATTGCGCTCTCGTCGCCAAAAGCCGAGGCATAGGAATCCGGCACATCGGTAAAGTAGAAGCGGTTTACCCGATCCTCGCCGGAGCGCCATCCTGAAAACTCACCGCTTCCATACGGCTCAAGGATATACATCCGTTCATTGTTCTTCAGCCACGATTTTCCGCCGCTGATAATGTTGCGGCCATCCACGGCAATAACCAGACCCACCCGCCGGTCGAGTTTGTTCCGCACCTCAATTCGGTAGTTTTCTCCCTTAACAGCTTCGGCATAGACTTTTTTCAAGCTGCTCCGCATCTTGACCGGGTAGGTTGGCAGGGTGCGCCCGCTGTCTGTTACAATGCGCACCTCTACGGAATCACCCGTACTTCCGGCCCATAACTGCACTGCACTCAAAACGATTGATAAAATTACCGCTGCAATGATTCTCATGACCTGTTCCTCCTTGGGGAAATGTGTTGTTACTTCCTTTGACAGGAGAAGCGGGCAAAAAGTTCCCGATTATTTTTCGGAGGGTGATTTTTTTGAGGAGGGGGGCAGCTTATTACCAAATGATAACGATTTCGATTGTATCTGAAATATCTCTCGCTGCCGGTTGCTTCAAAATTTTCCCTAGTTTTTCGAGGCGACTCAACAACTCGGGAAATCGATTTGCCCGGATGGTGATGGTCATCTGCCTTTCTTTATCCGGTCTGACATTTGTTGCAGCCGGTATGCCGCCGGAGCGCTCAACGGCGAGCCGAATCGTTTCATTGGCGGTGGACGGTTCAGATATTTGGAGTCGAACGGTAGCTGTAGGCAGATCCATGGTTTTCTCAGCCCTTGAAGAACCCATCACCGCTGGAGCCGATTGAACATCGGCGCTTTTTTTAGCCCTCTTTTTCGGTGCCGATACGGATTCTGCGGCAGTGCCGGGCTGTTCGTAGTTCGAAGCCGGAGCCGGAGCCGGAGCCGGAGCCGACGCACCATAATCCGTTACGTTGTTTTCGGGAAGAGCTTTCTGTTCGCTCTTGAATGCAGGCGGAGCCGGGGCGTAGGCGGGCGCAGCGGGTGCAACCATTGGAGCCGGGTGTCCGGACACGGCATCGGCTTCGGTTTTACGTGGGGAGGCCTGCGGCGGTTCTTTCTTTTCCTCCACTGCAGGTTCACTTGCTTTGGGCTGCTGCTGAACTGGCACCTGCTGTGCGGGAATATCCTGAAGCTTTTGCTGTG